>JAATGI010000438.1 GCA_015654725.1 Rhodospirillales bacterium | reverse complement strand
GCGCGCAACCGGGCGCGCCGGCGGCTCAAGGCGGCGGTGGCGGCGGTGATGCCCCTTCACGCGGCCGCCGGTCACGACTACGTATTGGTGGCGCGCGCCGAGACGTTGCGGCGTCCTTATGACAAACTCCTGGCCGATCTCGAGACCGGATTGAAGCGTCTCGACCTGTGGCGGTAACGGCCTGCGAAGGAAATTCGATGCTGAGCGCCTGGTTGCGTGGATCGATCCGTTGCTATCAGCTTTTGCTCTCGCCCGTGCTCGGGAACAATTGCCGTTATTCGCCGTCCTGCTCGGAGTATGCGCGCGAGGCGATCGCGCTCCATGGGCCGTGGCGCGGCCTCAAGCTCGCGGGCGGCCGGCTCTTGCGCTGTCATCCTTGGGCCGGCGGCGGCTACGACCCGGTGCCGCCGACTCATTCCTCGCGCTGCGTTCATTCCTAAGCCGCCGCCATGGACCAGCAACGCAATCTGATTTTGGCGGTCGCCCTCTCGATCGTGATTCTGATCGGCTTCGAATATTTCATCGCGCCTAAATTCACGCCGCCGGTCCCGGCGCAAGCCACCCAAACGGCCGCGACCGCGTCCTCGGAGCCGGCGCCGCCGGCCCCCACCGTCGAGACGCGCGAAGCGACGCTCGGCAAGACGCCGCGGGTCAAGATCGAGACGCCGCGCCTCGAAGGCTCGATCGATCTCGTCGGCGCCCGCATCGACGATCTGACGCTGACCAATTATCGCGACACCCCGGCGCCGGATTCGCCGCTGGTGCAGCTGTTGTCGCCCGACGGAACCGCCAAGCCCTATTTCGCCGAATTCGGCTGGGTCGCGGACAAGGGCGCGGCGGTCAAGCTGCCCGACGCCGCGACGGTCTGGGACACCGACGACACGACGCTGTCGCCCCAACATCCGGTGACGCTGTCCTGGGACAACGGCCAGGGCCAGCGATTCACCCGCCGCTATGCCATCGACGACAACTACATGTTCACGGTGACGCAGGCGGTCGAGAACAAAGGCGACAAGGCGGTGACGCTTTACCCCTACGGTTTGATTTCGCGCGGCGGCAAGGTGCCGGTGCAATCGAACCGGCTCCTGCATGTCGGGCCGATCGGCGTCGTCGACGGCACGCTCAAGGAGTTGAGCTATGCCGATCTGACGCCGGAGCAGCCGGTGACCGCGCAGACCACCGGCGGCTGGCTCGGCCTGACCGACGAATATTGGCTGGCGGCACTGGTGCCGGATCAGGCGGAAACCATCGCCACGCGCATCTCCAAGGTGCCGCGCGAGAAGGGCGATCTCTATCAGGTCGATTTCACCGGCGCCGCCCATGCCGTGGCCCCGGGCGGCATGGCCAGAGTCACCGACCGCCTCTTCGCCGGCGCCAAGGAAGTCCATCTCCTGGACCGCTACGAGAACGGCTTGCGGATTCCGCGCTTCGACCGTGCCATCGATTTCGGCTGGTTCTATTTCCTCACCAAGCCGATCTTCCTGGTGCTGGATTTCTTTTATCAGCACATCGGCAATTTCGGCCTGTCGATTCTACTGCTCACCGTCTGCATCAAGATTCTGTTTTTCCCGCTGGCGAACCGCTCCTATCGCGCGATGAGCAAGATGAAGCTGTTGCAGCCGGAAATGGCGAAGCTCAAGGAGCGCTTCGGCGACGACCGCGCCCGGCTCAATCAGGAAATGATGGCGCTCTATAAGCGCAGCGGCGCCAATCCCGCCGCCGGTTGCTTGCCGATGGTGATTCAGATCCCGGTGTTCTTCTCGCTCTACAAAGTGCTGTCGGTGACCATCGAAATGCGCCAGGCGCCGTTCTATGGCTGGGTCCACGACCTCTCGGTGCCGGATCCGACCAGCGTCCTCAATCTCTTCGGCTTGTTGCCCTGGGCGCCGCCGGTGCTGCCGCTGATCGGGTTTCTGTCGATCGGCCTGTGGCCCATCATCATGGGCCTGACCATGTTCCTGCAGCAGAAACTGACGCCGACCCCGCCCGACCCGATGCAGGCGCGAATGATGATGGCGCTGCCGCTGGTCTTCACCTTCATGCTGGCGCATTTCCCGGCCGGGCTGGTGATCTATTGGGCCTGGAACAACTCGCTGTCGGTGGCACAGCAATGGTTGATCCTGCGCCAAGCGGGGGTGAAGCGGCCGGCGAAGGCAAAGGCGAGCCAACAGGCGCCGCGAATAGGGTCGCCTTGACCGGGCTTGACCCGGTCATCCACGAATTTTTTATGGGGTGGCGGTACGCGAAACCTATTCGCGGGTGCCCGGGCCAAGCCCGGGCAAAGTGAAAGAAACTTGGATCAAGCTCCAAACGCGACAGGCCCCGTCTTTCCGCGCGAACTCGCGCCCGGCGCCGAGCAGATCGAGGCCGGGCGGCTGCTATTCGCCAAAGAATGCGAATTCCGCGCCGGGGCGCCGAGCGAGGACGCGCTGCCGCCGCCCGGCTTGCCCGAAGTCGCGTTCGCGGGCCGCTCCAATGTCGGCAAATCGAGCCTCCTGAACGCGGTGACCGGGCGCAAGACGCTGGCGCGGGTCTCGCACACGCCCGGCCGCACCCAGCAGATCAATTTCTTCGAGCTCGGCGGCCGGCTGATGCTGGCCGACCTGCCGGGCTATGGCTATGCCAAGGCCGAGAAGCGCGCGGTCGCCAACTGGACCAAGTTGATCGAACATTATTTGGCCGGCCGGCCGAGCCTGCGCCGCGTGCTGCTGCTGATCGACGCGCGCCACGGCCTCAAGCCGCCCGACCGGCCGGTGATGAAACTGCTCGACCAGGCGGCGCTGTCTTATGCCGTGGCGCTGACCAAATGCGACCAGGTCAAGCCCGAGGCGTTGGACCGTCTCGCCAAGTCGGTCGCCGCCGAGTTGGCGCGGCACACCGCCGCCTATCCGGCGCTTTATCTGACCAGCGCGCGGGACCGGACCGGCATCGCCGAATTGCGCGCGGCGCTCGCGGAACTGGCAGGCTAACGCGACGCCAGTTAGAGTGCGGCGCCATGACCGAAATCTCGCCCGCCGCCCTCGATCCGCATAGCAAGGCCGCGACGCTCGCGGCGGCGCTGCCGTATCTGAAGCGCTATGCCGGCAAGACCTTCGTGGTGAAATATGGCGGCCACGCCATGGGCGAGGAGACGCTGGGCAAGCTCTTCGCCGAGGATGTGGTGTTGCTGAAACAGGTCGGGCTCAACCCGATCGTGGTGCATGGCGGCGGGCCGCAGATCGGCGCCATGCTCGAGCGGCTCAAGATCAAATCCTCGTTCGTCGACGGGTTGCGCGTCACCGACCGCGAGACGGTCGAGATCGTCGAGATGGTGCTGTCGGGCTCGATCAACAAGGAAATCGCGGCCTCGATCAACGCCGCGGGCGGCCGCGCGATCGGTCTGTCCGGCAAGGATGCGAGCCTGATCCGCGCCCGGCAATTGAAGCGCACCAAAAAGGACCCCGACGGCAATGTCGAGAAGCAAGTCGATCTCGGCTTTGTCGGCGAGCCTTGGCACGTCGATGCCGAGGTGCTGCAGACCTTGGCGCGCTCCGACATCATTCCCGTGATCGCGCCGATCGGAATCGGCGATCACGGCGAGACCTTCAACATCAATGCCGATACCGTAGCGGGCGCGGTCGCGGCGGCGGTGCGGGCGACGCGGCTGCTGTTGCTGACCGACGTGGCCGGCGTGCTCGACAAAAGCAAGAAGCTGGTCTCGGAACTCACCGTGGCTGAGGCGCGCGCGATGATCGCCGACGGCAGTATTTCCGGCGGCATGATCCCGAAGATCGAGACCTGCATCGACGCGGTCGAGGGCGGGGTCGAGGCCGCCGTCATCATCGATGGCCGCGTGCCGCACGCGATCCTGCTCGAACTCTTCGCCGAGGGCGCCGGCACCTTGATCCGCCGGCGTGGCCGCAAGCGGTAGGTCGTGCCGCAATCGCGTCGGTTTCCGAATTTGCGCGATGAAACCCCCTCCCAACCCTCCACTGCCTGCCGGGGAGGGAAGAGAACGCGCGGCGTTCTCGGGTGGGGGCTGAAGCCGGATTGGCGCTTGCTAGGCGTTGCCGTTGTCGCCGTCATTCTCCTGAGCGGCGGCGCTCATGCCGGGCCGCAATGCACGCGGCCGGAGCGAACCGTGCACGCTGTTCCCGTCAACAGCTTCGCCGACAGCCCGCGGCCGCGCGCGATCCAGTCCGGCCACGATCAATGCACGTGGGGCCTCGGCCTCGCCACGTCGCCCCACGCCACCGGCACCGCCGCTCTCGTCGCCAATCGCCGTGAAGTCGTCACGAATTTGCATGTGGTCGATCCCGATTGCACCGGCAATGCCCGCTTCGAGTTTCGGCATGGCTACGTGCGCGGACATTCGCTCGCCGTCATCGGCGCGACGGTCGTGGCGCGCGGCAGCTATTGTGTCACCCGCAAGAGCGGCCGCCACGATTACGGCGGCGATTGGGCCATCGCCGTGCTCGACCGCGACCCCGGCTTGGTGGAACGCACGCCGCCGGCAACCGAAACGCGGCCCCTGACCATCGATGCGACGTCGGTCGAGGATTTGCGCCGGGACAATGGCGGTTTTTTTCTTCTCGGCTATGGGATGGGATTTGAAAATGGGCGGACGCCCTTCCTATCGCCGCGTTGCTCGCTCGGCCGGTTATTCAGCCCGGATGTGGTCGAGCATCGCTGCGACGCCAGCCACCGTACCTCGGGCGCGCCGATCGTCCGGCTCAACGGCCCGGGCAATTGCGAGCTGGTGGCAATTCATGTCGGTGCGATCAAGGAAAAGCCGGGCCGGCCGCGTTATGAAAGCGGCGTCAATGCCAATGTCGCGATTCTGTCGGAACGGTTCGCGGCGGCGGTCGCCGCGGTCGATCGCGACCTCGCCGCCGGTCTCGATGCCGCGCAAATCGCCAAGCGCATGAGCGCGCGGCCGGCCTCGCGTTAACCGATGGGGGTTACGCGGCGCAGCCGCACAGGCTGGCCAGCGGCGCCGGCGTTTCGACGCGCGGCGTCGGCGCGCTCACCAGCCGGCGGGCCGGCGGCAGCCAAGAGACCGGCGCCTCGCGCCCGCCGCGAGCGAGCGGCGGGATCGAATTGAATACCGATTGCAGCGGCAGCATGCCGGCCGCCGTCGTCATCGTGGTGGGACCGAAAAAACCCTGTCCATTCATAACGGTAAGCTCCTTCACGCAGAGGCCCGAAGACCGAGGAGGCAGTATTCGGGTGGTTAATCAAGACCGAATAGCTCTTATTTAGGTTCGGGCTTGCTGCATCGCAACCGGCCGGAACCGCATTTCAGTCATGCGGCTGGACCGCGAAAAAAACAGCGCCCTCGCGGGCGCTGTCGCCGAGGCTCGAAGCCGGTCAGTGACCGGGGTTTTGCGGATATGTCGGGTAGACCGGGATCGGGCTGGTGAAATCGTAGCCGAAGCCCGGATTGTAGTAATAGCTGGGGATCGCGGGCTCGGACGTGCCACCGGTGGCATAAGCCGCCGAAGTCGCGAACGAACCGGCGAGCGAGGTGCCGATCACGGCGCCCGCCAACGTCATGCCAGCCAACAGACCTTTGATACGCATGATGTATCTCCTTCACGGGTGGGGGCTACCGTCGCCGGCGGCCACCGAAACCAACAACCAACGCGTCTCACATAGGTCTCTTTTCGCAGTTGCACACCGTGGGGAGCGGCTTGGCAGGCATGCGGGATTAGGCGAGGCAACCTGACGCATCTGCCTGAAAATTAAAGGAATTTCATGTTAGCCGCGCCGCTCACGGCGCGATAAGACCGCGATCCTTCAACCAGCGGTGCTGGTAGGCATGCTGGGCGGCATCGCAGACATCGTGCATGTACCAGGCATTGACGCCGGCGCCGATCGCCGCCCCAACCACCGGCACCGCGGCGAGAACCTTGCGGCGGCTTAAATTGAGGCCGAGCTGTTCGGCCAGATCGCGCAAAAGCAGGAGGAAGGTCTCGGCGCGCACGGTCCGCTCCGCCGCGCGCTGGCCCAGCACCGCCCAATGCTGCGCCAGCAGCCGGGTCTCGACCGCTTCCAGCGCATCGAGCGCCTGCGCCTTTTGCGGCATGGAATTGGCGCCCGCGATGGCGATCACGCCGTAGATAAAGCGCTTCTCATTCTCGCCGCGGCCGGCATAGCCATAGGCGAGACCGATCTGGCGAATGGTCCTGAGCGACAAGGTGACCAGCGCCGGGACATCGAGCGGCAACGAGGCGAGGCCCGCCGCTCCCGCCAGCGCACCCTCGCCGCAGGCATAGGCCATGGCCCAGTTGCGGACGCGTCCGGCCTCGGAGTCGACTTGCTCAAGCGGCCATTCCACCGCGAGCTCGGCGGCGGGGCGGCGCGCCATGCTTTTTTCCGCCAGCCAATCCGAGGCGCGCAACAACGCCTCGATCGCCGCCGTCGGGACCAGTCGCGTCAGCACCCAGCCATAGGGCGAAAGCGCCACGCCAAGGGCGCGCGCCAAAAGGCCCGGCGGCGCGCGCCGCCATGCCTCGAGTTGGCCGATCTGAGCGAGTTCATAGGGCGTGGTCGGGCGTTGCGGGTTCATCGCCGCCAAGCCTATCTCCAAGCGCCCGGTATCCCCACGCCCGTTTATGCCGGTCGCAAGGTTTCCTGGAACAGGGTCAGCAACCGCCGCCAATGCTTGTCGCCGGCTTCCCGGTTATAGACCGGCAAATCGGACATGGTGAAGCCGTGACGCGCGCCGCCATAGAGCTCGGCCTCATAGACCGTACCGGCGGCCGTGAGCGCTTGGTCGAGCCGATCGATCTGTTCCGGCGTCATGAACGGGTCTTGGTCGGCATGCCCGAAATAAAGCCGGCCTCGAACCTTGCCGGCCAGGCGATGCGGACTGCTGGCATCGTCCGTGGCCAATCCTCCGCCGTGGAAGCTGGCCCCGGCCGCGACCCGGTCCGGATACTGTGCCGCGGTGCGCACCACCATCCCGCCGCCCATGCAATAACCGGTGAGGCCCACTTTGCCGTCGGGGCGGACTTCCTTTTGCGCCGCGAGCAGATCGAGGAACACGCCGGCATCGCCAACGACGCGCTAGGGCGTCAGCGACATGACCAGCTCCATCAGCGCCGGCCGGTTTTCCGGCTTCAAGATGGTCGCGACATCGAAGACCGGCGCGCGGCCGCGACGATAGAACATGTTCGGCAGTAGCACGTAATACCCGGCTGCCGCGATCCGGTCGGCCATTTCCCGCAGCACGGGGCGAACGCCGATGCCGTCCATGAAGAAAATTACCGCCGGATGGGGACCGCCCTTGTCCGGATAGCTGACATAGGCGTCGCAGACGCCGTCCGAGGTCTCGATGTCGATGGTTTTGCTCGTCACTGCCGCCCCTTTCGCTTGAGGTCGCCGGAACCTTAATCCGTTCACCCCGGCGGCGCGACGGATAGACCACGCACTTTGTGCTTTTCGATGAGTCGGGCGACCAGGCCGGAGGCCTTTGCCTCTTCGACAAAGCCGCGCAGATACGCGGCGCCGGCCGGGTTTTTCCGGGCGGTGCCGATCGCTTGTTGCACCGAGGTGAATTTGCCCTCGATGATCCGCGCGCCGGGCAGCTTTTCCACATCCGCCAAGAGCCGCGGCTTGAGGCCGGCGAGCGCCTCCAAATGGCCGTGAATGAATTGTTCCAACGCGCCATCCACCGTCTCGTTCCGCACCAAGGTCGCGCGCTTGATGTTGCGGTCGAGCCATAGGCCATAGGCGGCGCGGCCAGCCGTCGCGATCCGCACGCCCGCCGTGTCGATATCGGCAAAACTATTCAGCCGCGACCCGGCCGGCACCAGATAGGTCGCTTCGATTTCGCAATAGGCGGCGGTGAAGGCGATCGCCTCGGCGCGTTGCGGCTCGGCGCCGATGAGTCCGACATCCCAAACCCCCTGGCCGGCCGCATCCGCGAGTTCGCCCGGCGTCTTGAAGGGTACGTATTTCACCGGCACGCCCAGATGCGTCGCGAGCGCGCGGGCCATGTCGGGGGCCACGCCCTCGGGATCGCCCGCCGGACTCTTCCCCGTCACCAGAAGGAAATTCGAAAGATTGATGCCCGCGCGCAAAACGCCCGTCGGCGCGAGTTCGGCGATGATTTCGGGTGACATGAAAGGTCCGCGCTCCCGTGAAACGTGAGCCTTATCCTACGTTGGACACTTCCAACCAACCACCGATTTCGTTTGCGCGGCCAGGCCCGGTTCGGCGAGAAAGACGCGATGACCGAAAGCAATCGCGGCCGGCCGCTGGGCCAAATCGAGACCTGGATATTCGATCTCGACAACACGCTCTATCCGCTTTCCTGCAATCTCTACGCCCAAGTCGAGGAGCGCATGGCCGCCTTCATCATGGCGGAGCTCGCCGTCGATCGCGACACGGCGCACGGGATCAGGCGGCAATTCTTCACCCGCCACGGCACCACGCTGCGCGGGCTGATGATCGATCACGGCGTGGCGCCCGACCGGTTCCTCGATTACGTCCATGAGATCGATTTGAGCGCCGTGCCGGCCGACCCGGCCCTGGTCCGGGCGATCAACGCGCTACCGGGCCGCAAGCTCGTCTTCACCAACGCCACCGCGCGCCACGCCGAGCGGGTGATGGCCCGGATCGGCCTCACCGCCGAGATCGAGGCCATCCACGACATCGTCGCCTGCGATTACCTGCCGAAGCCGAACCAGAGCGCCTATGCCGCGCTGCTGTCGCGCTACCGGATCGCGCCCGAACGCGCGCTGTTCATCGAGGACATGGCGCGCAACCTCGAACCGGCGGCCGCGCTCGGCATGACCACGGCCTGGGTCCGGAACCCGCTCGAATGGGCGCAAATCGGCGCCGACCAGCCCTATGTCCATCACATCGTCGAGGAACTCGCGCCGTGGCTCGACGCCGTCGCCATCCGGCGCTGACGCGTCATTTCTCCGGCGGATACCGCGAAATGGTGGTTTCCTTCGCGGTGATGAATTCGAGCAGCACCGGCACGCCCTTTTTTGTTTGCTCGATGCCGCGCTTGATCGCCGGAACGATCTCGGCCGGCGCGGTGACGCGCTCGCCATAGCCGCCGAAGGCGCGCGCCATCGCCGCGTAATCGCCGGAAATATCGGTCGAGCGATATTTCTTGGTCGAGATCGGCATCACCGCCAGCTCGATCGCCATCGAGAAATTGTTGAGGAGCACCGACATGATCGGAATCCGCTCGCGCACCGCGGTTTCGAAATCCATGCCGGTGAAACCGATGGCGGCGTCACCCCAGACATTGATGCAGAGCTTGTCGGGATGGACGAGCTTGGCGCCCATCGCGAGACCGAGGCCATAGCCCAACTGCGTCGTCTTGCCCCAGCCGATATAGGATAGCGGCGTCTTCGATACCCAGAACGGCGAGAGCTGGTCGCGCGGGCTGCCGGCATCGTGGGTAATGATGGTGTTCGCCACATCGACCGTATGGGCCAAGTCCCAGATCACGCGATAGGGCGAGAGCGGCGCGTCGTTCGAGGTCAGTTTCGGCAGCCACTCCTTGAGCCAGCCCTGGCGCATCTCGGCGATCTCGCTCGCCGCCACGTCGCTGTTGCGCGGGCTGGTCACGGTCTTGCCCAATTCGGATAGCAGCGCGTCGAGCGTCAGCCCGGCATCGCCGATAAGGCCGACCGCCGCGTAAATATCCTTGTTGAAATGGTTGGGGTCGAGCGTCGCGTGGATGAAGAGCTTGTCCTTGCCCTTGGGCATCGGCACGCCGAAGGCGGTTTCGGTGAAGCTGCAACCGACGCCGAAAATGACATCGGCGTGGTCGAGGAAATAACGCACCGGCTTGGGCACGGCGACGCCGCCCGAGCCGAGCGCGAGCTTGTGATCCTCGGGAAAGGCGCTCTTGCCTTCGAGGCTGGTGCAGACCGGAATCGCCAAGAGCTCGGCGAGCTTCTTGAGTTGCGGCCAGGCCTTGGCCCAATGCACGCCCTGCCCGGCATAGATCACGGGCCGCTTGGCGGCGGCGAGCAACCTCGCCGCCTCTCGCACCGCCTCGGGATCGGGGCCGGATCTGGTCGCGACCACGGGTTTGTAGTCGAGCTCGCCCTCGATCTCCGCGTTCCAGAGATCGGCGGGAACCTCGATAATCGCCGGGCCGCCGCGGCCGTTGCTAAGCGCGGAGAAAGCGCGGCGCATGATGTTGGCGACCTCGCCCGGGAGCGTGATCGGCTCGGCGATTTTGGCGATGCCGCGCATCTCGCGCGTGGCGTTGTAATTGGCGCCGATATGGGCCTGGCGGCGCGGATAGCCGCCCGGCACGACCAGGATCGGGATCGATTCGCTATAGGCCTGGGCGATGCCGCCATAGGCATTTTCCGTGCCCGGCCCGTGCTGCATGCAGAAGGCGCCGAGCTTGGCGCCCGACGTGAGGCGCGAGATCGCGTCGGCCATGTGCAGGCCGATGCGCTCCTGGCGCACGATGATCGGGCGAATATCGATCGCCGCCGCATATTCGATCAGGTGATTGACGGGATAAGCGAGCAGGATCTCGACGCCTTCCCGCTTCATGATCTCCGCGATCGCTTCGCCGACTTTCATGGGTAACTCCTAGCTCAAAGTTTTCAGTTCTCAGTTTTCAGTAAGGAAAAACTGATAACTGTGGACTGACAACTGATAACTCGCCCTCAGGTCGCCGGGCCGCGTTCCATCGAATAGGGCTGCCAGCGCCGCAGGCCGCCCTTTTCCAGCACCGTCGGATTGACCGCGCTCCGGGGCCACATGCCCTTCAAGACCAGCGCGATCTCCTGGCCGGCGCGGCGTCGCCGCGCCGGATCGAAGCGCGCCGAGGCCGAGGCGACATGCGGCGTCAGGATCACGTTAGCCATCTTCAGCAGCGGATTGTCGGGCTTGGGCGGCTCGATTTCCAGCACATCCAATCCAGCGCCGGCGATCCAGCCTTCCTTCAAGGCCTTGATCAGCGCCGCCTCGTCCACGGTCGGCCCGCGTCCCGTGTTGATGAAGATCGCGCTGGGTTTCATTTTGCGGAAATGCGCTTCGGAGAGCATGTGATGCGCGTCCGCCGTGGCCGGCGCGTGCATCGAGACGAAATCCGATTGCGCCAGCACTTCGTCCAAGGTCGCCGGCTCGACGCCATAAGGCGACATCACCAGCTCCTCGATATAGGGATCGTAGGCGATCATGCGCAGGCCGAAGGCCTTGGCGCGCATCGCGGTCGCGCGCGCGACATGGCCGAAGGCGACGAAGCCCAGGGTCAGGCCCATGAGCCGCGGCTGATTGAGCGCCGGCCGGCCCTCGCGCCAACGCGATTCCCGCACCATCTTGTCCTCGATCAGGAGCCGGCGATGGCTCGCCAGCAGCAGCATCAGGGCGTGGTCGGCGACCTCCTCGATGAAGGTGTCGGGAATATTTGTGACGGGAATGCCCTTCGCCGTCGCCGCCGCGACATCGATATAGTCGGATCCGACGGTGCCGAGCGCGATGATCTTGCAGCGCTCCAAGCCGTCGATCATGCGCTTGGTGAAGTTGCGGCCCTTGGCATAGACCGCGTCGGCGTCATGGGCGTTGGCGATGAATTCGTTTTCGGAATCGGCGACGATCTCGACGATCTCGGCATCGAGCGGGATCAGCGCCTCGTTCTCGTAATCATAGGCGCCGCCCAACACCGCGAAGCTCTGCCCCTTCGGCGTCACGACCTTGAACTTGGCCATTCATACTCCTCCCTCACGTTTCCCAATTCATCGGCGCGCGCGGCCGGCTTGTCAAATGCCGGGACGGAATGGCGCCAATCTAAGCGGTCAGGCGTTTGATCTCGGCAATAAGCGGCGATTCGTCCTCGGCGAAGCTCGCAACCATGGCCGCTAGAAAGCGCGCGGGATCAAGCTTCAGGACATCGAGCGGGTGCCCGGCGCGGTCGCCGACAAGCGCCAGGAAAATTGTCTGGGTCCGGCCGTTTCCCTCGCGAAACGGGTGAATAGCATTTAGCGTCGCCAAGAAATGCGCTGCCTCCACCGCAAAGCGGTCCGCCGATAAATCCTTGAAGCGATCACGCCCCTTCAAATCGTCAAACAGGTTGGTCATTTCTCGCGCGATATTCTCGGGGTAGCAGAATGCGCTTTCCGCTTTGCCGATTCGTACCGTTCGAAACTTGCCCGCCCAGGCATAGACATCCTGAAAAAGATGATGATGAACGGCACGATAGTGTCCGACGCTCAGGCGCCCCGATGGCAATGGTTCGTCGGACCGCTGGGCGGTGCTAACCGCCTCGAAAGCGTCGAGCGCTTTGCTCACGGATTCCACGAAGATTCTTGAGAATAGTTGTTCCCGCATAGCAATACGGGTCTGCGTCAATTTCGTACATGCGCAAGGGTTAGCGCGTTTTTCCATATTTTTCGCCGATCGCCCGGCGGCGCTCCTCGGCGGATAAGCCCTTCCGCTCGAAATCGCGAAAATCCTTGTCCATCGCGGCGGTCAGCCCGATGCCTTCGATGGCGCTGATTTTGGCAAAGGCCGCCCGGCCGATTGTGTAGCGTCGGGCCGCGTCACTCCTTGGCTTCCGCGCGATATTTCTCATGGCTCATTCTACCACGAAGAGGCCATCATTTTCACGGCGCTGTCGGCGCCACATCAAGGCGCAGGATCACGCCTTCAAGCGCCGGCGACGCCGCTGGATAAATCTTAGTCACCAGCGGGTCGTGGCCGGGAATGATATGGTCGGGTGAGTCCGCGAGCCGCTCGACGGTGCGGAAGGCGTCGATCATGTCGCCCAAGTGATAGGCCACGGTAAAGAGCCGGTTCGAGCGGATATGCTCGAAATAATGGCTCGCGTCCGAGGCGAGCACCACCCAGCCGCGCTGGGTATGGACGCGCACCACCTGCAAGCCCGCGGTGTGGCCACCGACATGATGCAGCGAAATGCCCGGCGCGATTTCGGCCTCGCCATTATGGAATTCGACCCGGCCCTGGAAATTGAGCCGCACCAGCCCGACCACCTCGTCCACTTCGAAGGAATGGCCGAAGACCGGATAGCGCATGTGGCGGCCGGTGACGAACCGCATCTCCTTTTCCTGGAGATGAAAGCGCGCCTTCGGGTAGGAAGCGAAGCCGCCGACATGGTCGTAATGCATGTGGGTGAGAACCACGTCGCTGATCTCGCGGGCATCGATATCGAGCCGCGCCAGGGTCTGGGCCGGATCGCGCAGATGCTGGCGGCCGCGCCGCGTGCCGACGGGCTCGGTGAAGCCGGTATCGACCGCGATGACTCGGCCCCCGCCCTTGACGATCCAGGTGAAATAATCCATCGGCATGGGCGCGTCGTGCGGATCGCCGCCGATGAAATGCTCGGCGCGCTTGGCATCGCGCCGGGCGTAGCGGATGGCATAGATTTCGTAGTTCGGCAGCGTCATGGCTCTCTCCAAACGAGCCTGAAGCTTCGATCCTTGGCATCGCCCCGTCAATCGCGTAAAGCCTTGTCGGGGGATCGGATTAACCAGATGAAACCGCTATTCGCGTTGGCCGTGACGTTGGTCTTTCTGGCGGGCGTAGCGCCGGCAGGGGCGGAAAACGCGCCCGGCGTCACCGCGACCGAGATCAAGATCGGCCAGACCGCGCCTTATTCGGGCCTGGGCTCGCCGCTCGCCTCGAGCATGCCGCGCATCGAAATGGCCTATTTCCACATGATCAACGATCAAGGCGGGATCAATGGCCGCAAGATCAATCTCATCAGCCTCGATGACCGCTTCAATCCGGCGCAAACCCTCGAACTGACCAAGAAGCTGGTGGAAGAGGAGCGGGTCGCGCTGATTTTCGGCACCACCGGCGGCCCGCAGAACGCCGCCATCCGGCCTTATCTCAACGAGCAGCATGTGCCGCAGCTTTTTATCGCCAGCACCTCGGAGGAGGCGGCCGATCCGAAGCAATTTCCCTGGACCGTGGGCGGCATGCCGATCTTTCGCATCGAGGCGCAGATTTTCGGCCGCTACATGTTGGTCGAGACGCCGGCGGCGAAAGTGGCCGTGCTTTATCAGAACGACGAATTCGGTCTGACCTATCTCAACGGCCTCAAGGAAGGGATGCGCGCGAATTACGCCAACCGCGTCGTCGGCGAAGCGCATTTCGAGGAGAACGGCGACGGGCTCGACCAGGCCATTACCGCTTTGAAGGACACCGGCGCCGATGCCGTGTTGTTGGGCGTGTCGCCGCCCTATGCCGTGCGCACGTTGGGGAAGATCGACGCGCTCGACTGGCACCCGATCCGTTTCATCGCCAGCCCGTCCTCCTCGATCGGCCTTTTGGAGACCGTCGGCTTGGACAAGCTCAAGGGCCTCGTCACCGCCGCGAGTTATATGGACCCGAGCGACCCGCGCTGGACCGAGGACGGCAGCCTCAAGCCCTATAACGAGTTGCTGGACAAATACATGCCGGGCGGCAAACGCGACGATCTCTATTACGTGTTCGGCTATGTCCTCGCCCAGGCGCTGGTGCAAACCCTGAAACAATGCGGCGACGATCTGTCGCGCGAGAACATCCTGGCGCAGGCAACCAATCTCAAGGATTTCCACCCGGTCGGGCTGTTGCCGGGCGTCGGCTTTTTCACCAGCCACGGCCGCCTGATACCGATCGTCGAGGCGGCCATGGAACAATTCGACGGCCAGTATTGGAAGCAGGTCGGCGACGTCATGGCCGGGCATTGAGGCCTGCGCGATGGCCGCGCCCGCCAGGCCCCCCAACCCGAACTTCGCCGCCCTCGGCACCACCGTGTTCACGGTGATGTCGGCGCTCGCCCAAGAGCATGGCGCGGTCAATCTCGGCCAGGGCTTTCCCGACACCGACGGGCCGGAGGCGATCCGCGCCGAGGCCGCGCGCCGCCTCATCGCCGGCCCCAACCAATATGCCGCCATGCCCGGCGTACCCGAACTGCGCCAGGCCGTCGCCGCGCATGACAAGCGCTTCCATGGCCTCGATTACGATTGGAAGAGCGAGGTGATCGTCACGTCGGGCGCGACCGAGGCCATCGCCGATTGCCTGATGGCGCTTCTGTCGCCCGGCGACGAGGTGGTGATGTTCGCGCCGTTTTACGATTCCTATCTGCCGATGGTGACACAGGCGGGCGCCACGGCGCGGCCGATTTCGCTGACACCGCCCGATTGGAGTTTCGCCCGCGCGGCGCTCGAAGCCGCCTTCACCGACAAGACCAAGCTCGTCCTGCTCAACACGCCGATGAATCCGGCGAGCAAGGTGTTCGGCCGCGCCGAGCTTGAATGGATCGCCGACGCGGTCAAATCGCACGATGCTTATGCCGTGTGCGACGAGGTCTATGAACATCTGACCTTCGACGGCCACGGCCATGTTCCGCTCGCGACCTTGCCCGGCATGCGCGAGCGTACCTTGCGCATCGGCTCCGCCGGCAAGACCTTCTCGCTCACCGGCTGGAAGGTTGGCTATGTCTCGGGCCCGGCGCGGCTGGTCTCGGCGGTGGAGAAGGCGCATCAATTCGTCACCTTCGCCACCAACGGCGCGTTGCAATACGCGGTGGCGATGGGGTTGGCGATGCCTGATGCCTATTTCGCCGGCCTCGCCGCCGAGCAGCAGGGCAAGCGCGATTTCCTCCGCGCCGCGCTCGACCGCGTCGGGCTTGCGACGCTGCCGTGCCACGGCACCTATTTCATCACCTCGGATATTTCCGGCCTCGGTTTCAATGGCTCCGACTACGATTTCTGCCGGCATTTGACGGCGAAGGCCGGTGTCGCGGCGATCCCCTTGAGCGTGTTTTATCACCCCGAGGGAAACGACACGCCCAATCACCTGATCCGATTCTGTTTCAGCAAGAAAGAATCCGTGCTGGAAGAAGCCGCGCGGAGGTTGGAGAAGAACGTTTAGCCCGGATCGAACAGTGCCGCCATCAGCGGATGCGGCCTTGACGCAAATGGATTGATCACGGTCACGCCGCGCCAAGTGAATCCTTCGTGCAAATCTTCGGTGAGCAAAACGCGGCAATCGGCATCCGCCGAAGCGCTTAAAATGACGGCGTCCCAAATCCCAAGTCGATGATCGATGGCCAGATCGACAGCGGAAAGAACAGTCGCCGCGGAGATTGGCGAAACGGGAAAAGCATCATGCCAACGAAGTACCGCCGCGCGTGCTTCGTTCGTCGATTTTTGAGATTTCCGTATCAGAACGCTGAACAATTCGCCCAGAACTTGAGCCGATACAACCGCATTGCCGTTCGGCAGGCGCCGAATCAAATCCAGCGCCGTCGCCTTCTTGTCCTCACCATTTAGACCCTCGGCGTACACCAGCACATTGGTGTCGAGCGCCGCCCTCACCCGGCGTCCTCATACAACTCGTCCCGTGTCCAAGGACCGATATCGTGTGCTTTCTGCCGCTGCAAATGAGTTAGCAGTATCTTCCGGGCGCGCGCTCTCGAGTCGTCGTTTTCATTCACCGGAACGATCTTCGCCACAGGCTTGCCATGCGCCGTGACCACATAGCTTCCTCCTTGCCGCACGTCGCGCAATAGACGCGAAAAATTGCGGTTTGCATCCGCCGCGGAAATTGCCTTGTCCATGCTGCCCAGCCAAGTAGTGATATTGCCTATTATGGTGCGGAAGGCTGTGGGCGGCAAGCCGGGTCATGATTCCTTCGCGCTCTCGGATTGGAGCTGGATGTAATTATCGATTCCGATCTTGTCGATCAGGCCGAGCTGGGTTTCGATGAAATCGACCGAATCCTCTTCGCTGTCGAGAATGTCGGACAAGAGATCGCGGGTGACGAAATCCCGTATCGTCTCCGAGAACGCGATCGCCTCGCGCAAATCGGCGATGCCCTTGTGTTCGAGCTTCAAATCGCATTCGAGGACTTCCTTCACCTCCTCGCCGATCAGAAGCTTGTCCAGATCCTGCAGATTCGGCAGACCCTCCAAGAACAGAATCCGGTCGATCAGCCGGTCGGCGTGTTTCATCTCGCCGATCGATTCGTCGTATTCGCGATGGCCGAGCTTGCCGACGCCCCAATGATTCAGCATCCTGGAGTGGAGAAAATACTGATTGATGGCGGTCAGTTCGTTTTTGAGAATGCGATTGAGATGCTCGATCGTCTTGGCGTCGCCGCGCATGAATGCCTCCGCCTTTCGGTCGCGAGCCCGAAGGATACCAAGCGAACCGATCGAATGTCAGGAAAGTTTCAGCCCGCCGGAACGGCGCGGGGGACGGTCTCGCACGCGGTCTCGTTGCGGCGAGCGGCGACCATGCCGCGTATCGTCGGAATGCATTTGCCGCAGCGCGGCGCGACGCCCAAGGCGCGATAGATGGCACCGGTCGAGGCATGATCGGCCGCCGCCGTTTCGATCTGGCGCGACGTCAAACCGTTGCACACGCAGACATACATGAACCGGCTCCATGACGGCGAAGGACAACGACAGGAATATAGCGATTCGTTTTGCGAATGAAAGTGCGAATTATTCGCAAAACGCTATTGCAAATAAGAATGACTCTCATTATGGTGCCCCGACCTCGGCCCGATTTGGCTGGGAACAAGGCCGGCATCGATGCCGGCGGCGGGCCGCGACCCGCCGAGAAAACGGGGGCTGTCGATGGGGTCTTGGCATGGCGTTTCGCTCGGCCTAAAAGCGCCAAGCTCCCGCGCGGGGCGGTTCAAGGCGGGCGTGGTGGCGGCCGGTGCTGTTACCGTTTTTCTTTATGCGGGCGCCGCCGGTGCCGATCCATCGAGCGACAATCCCGGCGGTTCGGCGGACCGGAGTCAAATCGCGGCGCCGCCCGCGCTCGATCTGTGGTCGAGCGTGGCGCGAAGCAGCCAGCTTTTGGGCGATATGGGCGGCTTGCGGACCTGGCTCGGGGTTTACGGGATGACTCTTTCCGTCACCGAAACCAGCGAGGTGCTCGGCAATCTGACCGGCGGCGTGCGGCAAGGGTTCGAGTATGACGGCCTGACCACCGCGACGCTGCAGCTCGACACCCAGCGCGCCTTTGGCTGGCAGGGCGGCACCTTCAATGTCAGCGCGCTCGATATCCATGGCCGCAATCTCAGCGCCGACAATCTCATGACGTTGCAGACCGCGAGCGGCATCGAGGCGGACAGTGCCTTGCGCCTGTGGGAGCTGTGGTATCAGCAAAAATTCGCCAACGGCGCGGCCGATGTGAAGCTCGGCCAACAGAGCCTCGACCAGGAATTCATGGTGAGCCAGAACGCGCTGCTGTTCGTCAACACCATGTTCGGCTGGCCGATGGTGCCGTCGGCCGATCTGCCCGGCGGCGGCCCGGCCTATCCCTTGTCGGCGCTGGGCGTGCGGTTGCGCGCGCACCCGACCGATTCGCTGACAATGCTCGCCGGCGTCTTCAACGGCAGCCCGTCGCCCAACAACAATATCCCCGATTCGCAACAGGCCGATCGTTCCGGCACCAGCTTTCCGCTGAATGGCGGCGTGCTCGCCATCGCCGAGTTGCAATATGCCTATCCGGCGCTCGGCGGCATGGTTTCATCCGGCGAATCGAGGCCGCTTTCGGGTACGTATCGGCTTGGCGCCTGGTATGACAGCGAGGACTTCGCCGACCAGCAATTCGACAATGGCGGCCTCTCGCTCGCCAATCCCTCGAGCAGCGGCATCCCGCTGATGCATCGCGGTAACTACAGCATTTACGCCGTCATCGACCAGATGCTGTGGCAATCCGAGGCCGATGACAGCCGGATCCTGAATTTTTTCGCCCGCGCCATGGGCACGCCCGAAACCGACCGCAACCTGATCGATTTCAGCCTCAATATCGGTCTCACCCTCAAGGACCCGTTGCCCGGCCGGCCCGACGACACCGCCGGCATCGGCCTGGGCTATGCCCATGTCAGCGCCCGCGCCGCCGCCTTCGACCGCGACGTCGCTTTCTACAACCCCGGCACCTTTTCGCCGGCGCAAACCGGCGAGACCTTCATCGAACTCACCTACCAATATCAGGTGACGCCGTGGTGGCAGCTGCAACCCGATTTTCAATATGTTTTCAATCCCGGCGGCGGCATCCCGAACCCGAACGCGCCAAACCAAAAGATCAAGGACGCGGCCGTCATCGGGCTGCGCACCAACATCGCTTTCTGATCCCGGCCCCGCCGCCCTACCGCCGCGACCGGCCGACACGCCGATTTGACCTTGAACGAGGCCCAGGCTCATGATAGCAAATGCAAATCATTCGCATTCGCACTTTAGCGCGGCGGTCGGCAACGCCGCGCCGAGACGAAGGAGTGGGATCATGGTCGATGGCGTGACGGCAAAGACGGCGGCGGCGCTTCTGCTGCTGGCCGCGGCGTCGTTGCCGGCCGGGCTGGCGCGCGCCGACGAAGCCAAGGGCTTGCTCGAAGCCGTGCATCGCCATGTCACGCTGACCTCGACCGTGCCCGACAATGGCGACCTCAATCCCTACGCCATTGTCGTGGCGCCGGCATCGGTTGGCGCGATCCAGAAGGACGACGTGCTGATCGACAATTTCAACAACATCTCGAATCTGCAGGGCGCCGGCACGACCATCGTCGATTTCAATCCGGCGAGCAAAAAAACCGCGTTGTTCGCCAAGCTGCCGAGGCAGCTTGCCGGATGCCCTGGCGGTGTCGGCCTGACCACGGCGATGACCATGCTGAAAAGCGGTTGGGTCATTGTCGGCAGCACGCCGAGCCTCGATGGCACCACCAAGACAAGGGGCGCGGGCTGCCTGATCGTGCTCGACGCCAACGGCAAGCTCTCTGGCATCATTGCCGGGCCGAATATCAACGGTCCATGGGGCAACATGGCCGTGATCGACACCGGCGCGACGGCGACGCTCTTCATCAGCATGGCCGGCACCGTCCCCGGGCCCGGGGTGACGGACGCCGCCGGCGGGTCCGTGGTCGTCGACAAAGCCACGGTGCTGCGCCTCGAACTCTCGATCCCCGACGGCAAGCCGCCGGTCGTGACCCGCGAGACCGTGATCGCGGACGGTCTGGGCGCGCAGGCCGACAAGGACGCCTTCATGATCGGCCCGACCGGGTTGGTGCTCGCCGGCGACGGCACCACGCTTTATGTCTCCGACGCGGTCGGCAATCGCGTCATCGCGATCGCCGACGCCGTCGCGCGCACCGCCAGCGCCGGCACCGGCCACGAGATCACCAAGGACGGGCTGCTCAAGCGGCCGCTCGCGATGGCGATGGCGCCGAACGGCCACCTTCTCGTTTGCAATGCCTTGAACGGACAGCTGGTCGAGATCGATCCGGCCACCGGCAAGCAGCTTTACGCGCAATGGATCGACGCCGATCAGGCGCAATCGCCGCCGGGCAACGGCGATCTCTTCGGCATCGCCATGACCCCCGACGGCAAGGGCTTCTATTACGTCGACGACGACATGAACACGGTGGTCGAGGCCCGGTGAGCGCGTCGGAAAAGGACCGAGGCAAGCCATCGCGCCGCGACCTCTTCGCCGCGGCCGGAAGCCTGGCCGTTGCCGGCGCCGCGCTCGGCTCGGTCGCGTCCGGCGCCGAGGCCGCGCCCGCGATCGAGATCGGCCGCGCCAGCGAGCCGTTCCGGGGCGCGCATCAAAGCGGCATCGTGACGCCGCCGCAGAGCCACAGCTATTTCCTTGCCTTGGATGTGCGCGACGGCGCCACGCGCG
>JAATGI010000316.1 GCA_015654725.1 Rhodospirillales bacterium | reverse complement strand
CGCAACCGGTGCTCGACGCGGTGCCGCCCGAGCGCCGCATCGATGCCACGCACGGGCTCGATCTCGCGTTGGCGGAGGCGTGCATCGCCCGGGCCCGCCTGTTCATCGGCAATGACAGCGGGCTCATGCATATCGCCGCGGCCGTGGGCGCGCCAACCCTAGGCTTGTTCGGGCCGAGTCCCGACCGGATCTACGCGCCATGGGGCAAATTCACCGCCGTTGCCCGCACGGACCGAACCGATCCCGAATTGTGGGACGGCTATCGCCGCGGCGAGCCGGTCGAACGCATGATGGAAACGCTGCCGGTCGAGCGGGCCGAACAGGCCGCCATCGCTCTCTTCCGCCGCAGCGGCGGTTGACGCTGCACCGGGCGCGGTGCTTCAGTGTCGGCGAAAAGAACGAGGATAGGGAAGGAAGCGGCCGTGGACTATCGCTTCATCTCGTGCGACGACCATCTCGACCTCAATAACCTGCCGGCGGATTTGTGGACCGCGCGCATGGCGGCGAAATTCCGCGACCGGGCGCCCCATGTCGAGCGGCGCGACGGCCGGGCGGTATGGGTGTGCGAGGGCAAGGTCTGGGGCGGCTGGGGCGGCCGTCTCGACGGCATCGTTCCGACCCGCGCCAAGCTGCCCTTCTTCAATGCCTTCGACCGCGGCGGCATTACCGATCAGAGCGAGCGTCGCCCGGCGGTGCCGGAACTGCGCCTCGCCGACATGGATCGCGACGGCGTCGAGGCCCATGTCATGTACGGCCCGGTGACGGCGATCGACCTGCCGGACCAGGAGCTGCGCGACGCCTGCTACCGCGCCTATAACGATTGGCTCGAGGAATTTTGCGCGGTGGCACCCGGCCGGCTTATCGGTGTGCCCCAGGTGCCGGAATATCCGGATTCGGCGATCAAGGAATTGGAGCGGCTCATCGCCAAGGGTTGCTTCCGGCAGGTCCTGATGCAGGTGGCGCTGGCGAAGCCGCGGCTTCACGACCAGGCTTGGGAGCCGTTTTGGCGCCTGCTCGAACAGAGCGGCATGATCCTGTCCTGGCATGTCACGGTGTTTCTCGGCGTCGGCAACGATCCGGGGCAAGGCAAAATCGCCGGCACCTTCACCGTGACCAAGGCGCTGATCGGTCAATTCCTCGATCCCTTCGTCGATCTGTTCGCCTGGGGGATTTTGGAGCGGCATCCGAAACTGCGCCTGGTGCTGGTCGAAGGCGGGCTCGGCTGGCTCCCTTGGGTGGTCCAGGAACTCGATTACCGGCACTGGCGGCTCTGGGAGGCGAAGGAGTTTTGGGCCGAAAAAGGCGGCATCGATCTCGTCACCAAACCGAGCGAGATTTTCAAGCGCCAGGTCTATGCCACCTTCCAGGAAGACCATGTCGCCATGGATTTGCTGAAATACTATGGCGACGACCAGGTGCTGTGGGCCTCGGACTATCCGCATCCCGACAGCATCTGGCCCAACAGCCACGCCACGGTCGAGCGGCAGATGAAGCATCTCTCGCCCGAAACCATCCGCAAGCTCACGCGCGACAACGCGGCGAAACTCTATCGCCTCGACCAATTCGCGGCGCGCCAGGCGGCGGAGTAGGCTTAAGTCGGGTGGCCGACGAGGTTGGCGGCCCTTATCTCAGTTGGGGATGCCTCGGCCGGGCCCGAAATTATTGCGGTTCCGGGTTGGCGACGCGCAACAGCGGCAAGGTGAACCCCCTTCCGCTCTTTTGCTCAAATTCCTGAAGCGAGGCCGAGGTCGAACCGTCGACCAACCGATCCGGCGCCAAGGTCTCGCCGTTCGAAGCGTCGTTGGCCGTGCGCCTCGGCAGTGGCGTCGGCGCGGTAAAACGAACCTCGCCGGCGGTATCGACCTCGAGCGACAACGCCGGCTGGTTGCCTTCGGTCATGGGATAATCGGTGAAGGCAAAGTCGGAACTGAATTTGGCGGCGGGGGATTTCCGTGCCGCGTGCCGGTGGCTGTTGCGCGGCTTGGCGGCGGGCGGCTTGGCGACGCGAAGCATCGGCAAGTCCACATCGGTCCGCGTCGGCACTTCGAGACTCGCTTGCTGATCCTGGCCGCGCGCCGCCTCTGGCGCCGCAAAAAGGCTGCCCCCGACCAGCGGCATCAAGACGGCCAATGTCATACGCGCAAGCCCGCGCATCGCGTCCCCCGTTCTCGACGCCAGCCATGCTAGCGCAAAGCCGCGCCGATTTCACGCGTTGAAGTTGTTACCGTTCCGTGGCACCGCCGGGCTTAGCCTCGCGGGGAGCTTCGCCCGCGCCTCGGGATCGGTTAAAGTCGCGCCATCGCCTTCGAGGAAACCGCCATGGCCCTTGCCTTTCAACCGCTTAGCCCGCATTTCGCCGCCGAGGCCGGCGGTATCGATCTGCGCCGGCCGCTCAACGCCGCTCTCGCCGCCGAGATTGAGGAGGCGATGAACAAATACGCGGTTCTCGTCTGGCGGGATCAGCCTCTGGATCAAGACCAGCAAATGGAGTTCACGCGCTGGTTCGGGCCGTTCCAGCTCGGTTTCGGCAGGATCGCGGCCGGGCATAAGAAGCAGCGCTTCAAGCACGAGACCCTGGCCGACATGTCCAATGTCGATGAGGATGGCGTGGTGGTGAGCCGCCACAGTCGCCGCATCTACACCACCATCGGCAATATGGTCTGGCACAGCGATTCCTCGTTCCAGGCGCCGGCGGCCAAATTCTCGATCCTGACCGGGCACACGATTCCGTCCTGGGGCGGCGAGACCGAATTCGCCGATATGCGCGCGGCCTACGACGCGCTGCCGCGGCGCGCCAAGGATGACATCGCCGGCCTCGTGACCGAGCATTGGGCGCTGCATTCGCGCGCCGTGCTCGGCGACACCGACTACACCGAGGAACAGAAGCGGGCGATTCCGCCGGTGCGCTGGCCCTTGGTGCGTATCCATCCCGGCTCGGGGCGCAAGACCCTGTTTATCGGCGCCCATGCCCGCGAGATCGTCGGCATGACGCTTCCGGAAGGGCGTTTGCTGCTGCTGGAATTGCTCGAGCACGCCACCCAGCCGGAATTCGTCCACCGCCATCATTGGCGCGTCGGCGATGTGGTGATGTGGGACAACCGTTGCACGCTCCATCGCGGCAAGCGCTTCGATTTCAGCGAGAAGCGCGAGCTCAGGCGCAGCACCACCGAGGACTCGGCCTCGGTAATGGACGCGGTGGCGTGAGGGACGCAAGAGGGAACGATGGCTGTCAAAGTCTATCTGGCCGGGCCGGATGTCTTTCTGCCCAATGCTCGCGAGGTCGGCACGCGCAAGCAAGCGATTTGCGGCGAGTTTGGCCTCGACGGATTGTTTCCGCTCGATAACGACCCCGGCGTGAATGACGCGGCGGCGATCTTCCGCGCCAATTGCGATCTGATGCGGCAAGCCGATATCGGCCTGGTCAACCTCACCCCCTTTCGCGGCCCGAGCGCCGATCCGGGTACCGTCTTCGAGCTCGGCTTTCTGTTTTCGAGCGGCAAACCGGTTTACGGCTATAGCGGCGACGTCACGAACTTTCTCGCGCGGGTGCGCGACGCGCGCGGACCGATCCAGGACGATAACGGGCAGCCGCGCGACCGCGACAGCTTGGCGGTGGAAAATTTCGCCTTGATCGACAATCTCATGATCGCGCGATCGATCGAGGATTCGGGCGGCGCGGTGACGGTGGTGCCGGCCGCCATGGCGCCGACGATGGCGGCGTTCGAGGCCTTCCGCGCCAGCGCGGCGCTGATCGCGGAACGGGTGAAGCGCGGCATCGATCGCCCGCCGCCCGCCGCGGCCGATACAAAACCGAAACCGACCGCGCCCGCGTTCGAGTTCGAGGGCGGCCACAAGAACGAGAATTTCAATCTCCGGCCCAAACCGGACTGGAGCGGGCCGGTGCCCACCGATCAAAGCGGCGTCAGTCAACAGGTCTATGCCGCGGCCAATGTTCTCAAGTTGCTCCACCAGCAGAAGGAGTTCGGCACCGACGAAAAAACCTACAAGGAGTTCGTCGCCCGGATCCTTCAAGCCGGCGAGGCGGGTTGCGTCGCGGCCAATGTCCAAACCAAGCTCGCGAGCGACGCGCTCGATCAGATTCGCGCCGATATCATCAGGCGTGTCGGGCGGCGGATCGTGTTCAAATATTTGTTGGGCTTGGCCGAATGGGCATTCGTGGGAATCGCCGTCGCCGTCGTGGCCATCTTCCTGACCGGCCGGGCGGCGCCGGGCCCGCCGCTTCATCTCAATGCCGTCGCGGGCTACGGCTGGGTGTTCATCGGCGCGATGGTCGGCGCCTGGCTTTCCGTCGCGATGACCTGGCGCAACGTTTCCTTCGACGACCTTCAGGATTTCGTGCGGCTTCGTCGCGAGCCGGTGATTCGCATGCTGTTCGCGGTGGTCTTGGCGCTGGTGTTCGCGTTGTTCTTGCGGCTGCAGTTCATCACGCTGAAGATCGGAACCGCCGATCTGGGCGCCTTTGCCGGTTCCGCTAGCCTCGCGCTGGCGGTCGGCATCATCGCCGGCATCGGTCAAAAGGCGTTGTCCGTGCAGATCATCGACCGCGTGACCAAGGTGCTGTCGCCGGCCGGCCCGAATCCGAATGGTTAGCAACGCGGCATCCCGCCAGCTCGGTGCCATTGTCGGGACCGGGGGATTTTTGCTTGTGGCGCCGGGCGTCGTCGCCGGGCTGGTACCGTGGGCCTTGTCGCGATGGCAGGCCCAACCGCCGATCCTGGGTCTGGAAGCCACGCGCTGGTTGGGAATCGTGCTGATGGTCGGCGGCATCCCGATTCTGCTCGACTCCTTCGCCCGCTTCGCGCTGGAAGGCCTCGGTACGCCGGCCCCGATCTATCCAACCGACCGGCTGATCGTCACCGGATTGTATCGCTATGTCCGCAATCCGATGTATGTCGGGGTGGCGGCGGTGATTTTCGGCCAGGCCTTGTGGCTCGGCGCGCCAGTGCTGCTGGCCTATGGCGTCATGGTCTGCCTCGGCTTTCACCTCTTCGTGCTGTTTTATGAAGAGCCGGCCTTGCGCCGACGTTACGGCCCGCAATTCGCCGCCTATGGCGCCGAGGTTCGGCGCTGGCAGCCGCGCCTCACGCCGTGGCGGGATTTGCGCTAGGATCGCCGCGTGTCAACGGGAGTGCCGGCCTTGAGCGATTTCGCGACCCTCGAACAATTGCTGGCGCGGGGCGCGGACGAGGCGCCCGCCATCGGCGCGCCGGAACGCGCGCCGCTCACTTACGCGGGCTT
>JAATGI010000015.1 GCA_015654725.1 Rhodospirillales bacterium | reverse complement strand
GAATGCGGACGCGGAACTCGATCTGGCGCTCCGGCAGCACCCCGGCATTGCGCTCGGCCACGCCGTTCTGCACCTCGATCGCGCAGCGCACCGCCTCGACCACGCTCCTGAACTCGATCAGGATGCCGTCGCCGGAGCGCTTCACCACGCGGCCGTGATGCACGGAGATGGTGGGATCGATCAGATCGCTGCGTAGCGCCCGCAGCCGCGCCAGCGTGCGCTCTTCATCCGCGGCGGTCAGCCGGCTATAGCCCGCCACATCGGCGGCCAGGATCGCGGCGAGCTTGCGGGATTCGGCCAATTGCTACCCCCCAAGAAAACAAGACTAGCACACATCAAGCGCCCGCGCGTCGTGGGGCTGGGTCATCCCGATTGACTCGGCAAGCGCCCGGCGGCTAGAACGACCGCGCATACGCCGTGACGTCACCACTCACGGTGGAGGGGTGGCCGAGTGGCTGAAGGCGGCGGTTTGCTAAACCGTTAGGTTCAGAAATGGGCCTCGCAGGTTCGAATCCTGTCCCCTCCGCCAAATTTGCCTCGCCGGCCGCCGCTGCGGCGGCGCGGAGACCACGGGAATTGAACATGCCACGCTGGTTTGCATACGGATTGCTGGCGGCGTTGCTTCTCGGGGCGCTCGGCGCGCCGAGCGCGGTCGCGGGCGAGTTTTGCGACGCGCCGGTCCCGCCGATTCAACTGGAGTCGCCGGCGAGCGCCGTGCCGTCCGCAGCCGCTGCATTCGCGGGCGTGTGGCGCGGCGTGTGGCCGATTCGGGTGAACGGTGAGACGCTGAGCTACTGCGCGCGATTTTATATAACGGTGGTCGACGGGCATAAGGCGACGGTCGAACACTGCAACGGCTCGCGCCAGGAAGCGAGGCTGAAGCCACAATGCTCGGCGTTCGAGGCGACCATCGACGGCGATAACCTGAGCTTCATCGATGCCGGCGGCAACACGGTTTCCCTCACGCTCGCCGATGTCGGCGGCATGCTGGCGGAGTGGTCGAGCCGCTCATCGCGCGCCTCGACTCAATTTGTGCGCGAGCAGTAGCGGAAATGCCACACCCCACCATTTGGCGGAGATCATGCGGTTTTCATTCAACAATCGCGGGAAGAACGGTGGAATCGAAATCACTTCTCGCGGCGCGCGGTTGACAATTATCGGGCTACCTGCCAAAAGTTCAGCCGCGAACCGAAATATGCCGATTCGGTTTTTCTCCTTCCACAAAGAAGGCGGGGCTGGGGGGCAATGTTGACGAAAATTATTGCGATTGGTTTAGCTGCGGTCCTGGGCGTGTCGGTTCATGCCGCCGCCGCGCTGGCCAACGGTTATGGCGAGGATGTGCCGTGGCAGTTCCAGACCACGACCGACATGGCCAATCTCGCCGCGGTTGAGAGCCTGATCCAGCAAAAGCGGGCCGGGGGGTTCGGTCCGGCCGAGACCAACACGATCAACAATTCGACCCAGAATGTCGGCACCGAGAACAACTGCGATGTGACCGCGGCCACGACCGGCAATGCGGGGACCAACACCGAGAGCGCAAATTCGCCGATCAATAGCGGTTCGACTGCGGGTTCGACCGGCAATTCGAACACGTCCTCGACGTCTCAGGGCGGTGCTTCGCAAGGCGTCAACAAGACCGGCAGCAGCCAAAGCAATAGTGGTCAGGTCTCCGCTGGCAACAGTGGTAACAATTCGAGTTCGAATTCAGGCAGCGCGACGCAGGGGTTGACCTCGACGCAGGGCAACACCAGCAGTACGTTGTCGGCCACGGCGAATGGTGACACCGCGTGCCGTTTCACCGGGCCGCTGAACACCGGCGGCCACATTAGTCACTGATAGAATTTGAGGGGCGGCACCGAAAAACGGCTCGCTGAGTTAATCGTGATCGGTATGGCGGGGAAAAGCGAATGATGTGGAAGACGACTCGGCTGCCCCTGATGTTGGTGCTGGTGGCCGGGTTGGTCGCGGGCTGCGCTAAGACCGACTTTCGTCAGGTCGCGCCCGACGAGGCCCCGGTGGTCGAGGGCCCCGCGACTCGCCAGAATCTGACGCCGTTCGAGGGCGCGTTCGCTTGCCTCGCCGACGAGATCGCCGACTCGGGCCAGGCTCCGGTCACCGTCGGCGTCGGCGACATCAAGGATTATACCGGCAAGTACAGCATCAACGAGGGCAACGAGATCACCCAGGGCGGCGCCCTGATGGTCTATTCCGCCCTCGGCAAGCTCGACGGCACGGTGAAGGTCGCCGAGCGCTTCGACACCCGCATCGGCGAGATGGAGCTGGGTTACACCGACCGGCGCCAGCTGGGCGACGGCACCAAGCATGAGATCACCGCGCAAGGGAAACCGGACGTCGTGCCCTGGCTGCCCTATTACGGCGGTTCGATCCTGCGCTCCGACTATTACATCGTCGGCGGCATCACCGAGCTGAATTACAACATTCAGTCGGGCGGCTTCCAGGGCACGATCAATTTGATGGGGCCGGAAGCGCGGGTCTATACCTCGAGCGTCGGCGTCGATCTCAGGATCGTCGATACCCGCTCGCTGTTGGTGGTCAAGACCGTGAGCATGCAGAAGCAGGTCACCGGCTACGAGGTCAATTTCAACCTGTTCCGCTTCTT
>JAATGI010000141.1 GCA_015654725.1 Rhodospirillales bacterium | reverse complement strand
TTCCCGCGCCTCGACATGATCACGGTCTATGCCATCGCGATCGAGCGCCTGACCGGCAAGGAAACCGCCCTGCCCGCGACATCCGAGCAATGGCCGGCCAAGGACCTGACCAAGACGCCCAACGCCAAACCGCCGGAGGAAACAGGATGAGCCGCCTCTTCGCCATCATGATCGTGCACGGACCGGCCTGGAAACCGGCGCTGGCGATGGAAGAGCAGTTCGATTGGCACGGCCATGCCGGCTATTTGGACAGCCTTCACGCCGAGGGCTTCGTCGTGCTGGGCGGGCCGCTCGAAGGCACCGACGATGTGCTGTTGATTGTGCGCGCCAACGACGCCGACGAGGTCCGCGCCCGGTTCGCCTGGGATTCCTGGCATGCCAACGATCTGTTGCGGATTACGCGGATCGTGCCCTGGCAACTGCGTCTCGGCTCGCTCGACCCGGTGTGAACAGCGATGCCGCCCACGATCCGACACATCCATTGGCCCGATGCGCCGCAGATGTGGATGCCTTACGCGCCGGCGATCAAGGTCAGCGGCGGCAGCCTGGTGTTTCTCGCCGGCGTCACCGCCGCGCCGGTCTATCATCATCACCCGCATCGTCCCGACGAATTCGACGCCATGCCGCGCGACATGGCAGGCCAGACGCGGGCGGCGCTCGACAATCTCAAGCGCGGCCTCGATGCGGCCGGCGTCGGCTTTGCCGACATCGTCTCCGCGACGCGCTTCGTCACGGACTTGAAGGATCAGGATTCGCTCAACCGCGTCTGGGCGGATTATTTCGGCGACGCCAAGCCGGCAACTACGACCGTGCAAGTCGTGGCGCTCGCCACCGACCCGCGCTGCCTGATCGAGATCAACGCCATCGCGGCGGTGGATTGAGCCACGGGCCCGCTTGGACGGCGTGCCCCGTACTTCCGTCGGGAATGGCGCTATGCGTCACCGTTTTGTCGCGCGCTTCATTGCGCCAGATAGACGGTGGTGGCCGAGTTTCCGGAGCCCGACGCGCCGGCGCAGGAGATGCTGATTTCGGCGTCGTTATAATCCTTGTCGTCGGTGTACCCGCCCATGTCGTTCCAGTAATAGGTCAAATACTGGCCGTTGAGCTGCCCGCAATTGAAGATCGAATCGGTCGGCAACGAAGAGAAGCACGAGCCGCTCGTCGGCGGACTCAACGATGTCGGCAACGTCGCCGTGAGCGCGGTTTGCACCGAACAGTTCTGTGTCACCGCTTGATAACCCGTTGCGTTGTATGGCTGCCCCGTCGGACTGTAATAATACGTCGTATCGGAAGGCGGCATGGTGTTCGAAAAAAACCACTGCGTGGCCTTGTAGCATTGGGCCTCGGTCGTCAATCCCGATGCGGTCTGATATTGCGTGCAGCCGTAATACCCGTCGACTTCCCCGGTGACGTTTTGCAAAGCGATGCCGAGCTGCTGGGTCGAGGTCAGCCCATTCACTGTCACGGTCGAATTCGCGGTCGTGGTGTTGGAGGCGAGCTTCTGGTCCGACGCGAAGTCGTTGGGATTGGGAACGGTCGTGGTCTGGCCGCTCGTCACCTCCCAGTACCAGAGCGTGTTGCCGTCCCCGGCCGACGCCCTGAAATTGTTGGCGGTGATGGTGATCGAAACTTGCGGATTGACGGCGACGGCGGTCGCCGAGGCCGTCATGGTCGGCGAATAGATACGCAAAAACGTGGTGCCGATCTGCCCCGTCGCGCTCACCGTCACCGTATTGCCTTCGTTGGCGCCCGAAGCGACTTGGGTGGCGGAGATCGTCTTGGTGACGGTGCCGATGTAGGACGGTAGCAGCACTTCATTCGCGGTCATGTAATTCGTCGCCACGGTGACCGCGCTGCTGTCGTCGGAGGCGGTAACATAGGCCGCCGCGCCGGACAGCGCGGCGGAATCGACGGTGGCCTGCAATTGAGTCTTGAATTGGACCAGACGAGCGTAATCGACCGCGACGCCGAGCACCGCGATGAGCGGCAGGGCCAACAGGGCGAAAATGATGCCAAAGACGCCCCGACGATCCCGCGCGAGCCTGCCGACGACGAGGCAAGGCGGCCGCATGCGACTAGGACCCGGCGCGGACACGCCGAGTCTCGTCGTCCATTGCAATCCGATCGCCGCGGGGCGATAGCATCATCGCTGCGCCAGTCATCCCACCGAGCGAAGATGCTAATGGCGAACGCCTTTTCCGGCCGTTGCCGTACCATTAACGTTTGGTAAGTTACGCTGGCGGCCGGTCGTCCAGAAATTTATCGATCGGAGCGACGGAATGGGCTGTCTCGTCATCGAGGATGAGGCCGATACGGCCCGATACATTTGCAATGGATTGAAGGAAGCGGGCTTCGCCACGGCCTGGTGCCGGAGCGGCGCTGACGGTCTTCACCTCGCGACCGACGAGCGCTGGGATGTCGTCATCCTCGACCGCATGCTTCCCGGCGAGGTCGAGGGACTGAGGATCGTCGAGACCGTCAGGGCGCTGGGGAAATCCACGCCGATCCTGGTCTTGAGCGCGTTGGCCAATTTGGACGAGCGCCTGCGCGGCCTGCGCAGCGGCGGCGACGATTATCTGACCAAGCCGTTCGCGTTTTCCGAGCTGCTGTCGCGGGTCCAAGCGTTGTTGCGCCGGTCCGCCGGGCCGGATGAGCCGTCCGAACTTCGCGTCGCCGACCTGCGGCTCGATTTGTGGCGGCGCCGGGCGGAACGCGCGAGCAGGCCGATCGCGCTGCAGCCGCGCGAGTTTCGCTTGTTGGAATATTTGGTCCGCCACCAGGGACAGGTGGTGACGCGGACCATGCTCCTCGAATCGGTCTGGGATTATCATTTCGATCCGCAGACCAATGTCATCGACGTTCAAATCAGCCGGCTGCGCCAAAAGATCGACAAGGACTTCTCGCCGCCGCTGCTTCATACCGTTCGCGGCGTCGGCTACATGATCGGTGTCGATGCTTAGGCTGCGCGGCAGCGTCGCGTTCCGCCTCGCCATCGGATATGGCGCGCTGATCGTGGGCGCCATGGCGATGATTTCGGCGGTCTTGTATGTCGGCACGATCGGCGTGATCGACCGGGGCATCGATGTGAAGCTGCATACCGCCTCGAAGCAGCTGACCGACAGCTTCGAGACCGGCGGCGCCGAGGGCCTTCGGCGGGAGATTCAAGAGCTACTGACCGACAACACGGACCAGGACACCGAGGTCTACCTCCTCCTTGGACCCGACGGACGGCGAATTATCGGGAATATCTCGGAGTCGGGCGGAACGGTGCCGCCGGATCGCCTGACCGATCAGGCGGTGATCCGGTATGGCCGGCCCTCGATCAGCCGGCTCCTGCCGCTGGGACTGCCGAACGGCGACACGCTCATTGTCGGCCGCGACCTGCAGGACGTGCACGAAATCGAACAGCTCGTGCTGCGCGCGCTGCTGATCGGCGGCGTGGTCGCGGTCTTGCTCGCGATCGGTGGCGCGCTGTTGTTCCGCCGGCAACTCGAACATCGACTCGCCGCGATTCGCCGGACCGCCCTGGAGATCGAGGCCGGCGACATGAGCCGCCGCATCCCCGAAACGGACGGCGAGGATGAGTTCACGCGGCTCAATGATTCCATCAACCGCATGCTCGATCGAATCCAGCGCCTCATGGACGGCGTGCGGGACGTATCGAACGCCATCGCCCACGATCTTCGGACCCCGTTGGGGCGCGTTCGCGGCTTGCTCGACGAGGCGCTGCTCGCCCGCATGCCCATCGAGCAATTGTCCGACCGGGCGCGCGCGGCGATTCGGGGGATCGACGACCTGATTCTGGTGTTCGACAAGTTGCTGCAAATCGCCGAGGTGGAATCGGGCGCGCGGCGCCAATCCTTCCGTCCGGTCGCGCTGGCCGAAATCATCACCACTGTCGTCGAACTCTATGATGCCGCAGCCGAGGAAACGGGCGTCCGGCTCACCGCCGACATCGCCGGCGACGCCGTGGCGCTCGGCGACAAGGATTTGTTGGCCGCCGCCACCGCCAATCTCGTGGACAACGCGCTCAAATATGCCGGCAACGGCGCGACCGTCAGGGTTGGCGCGAGCCGCGACGGCGACACCGTATCGATCGTCGTGCAGGATGACGGTCCCGGCATTCCCGCGAACGAGAGGGACAAGGTCGTGACCCGCTTCTACCGCCTCGACCGCAGCAGAAGCCTTCCGGGGAACGGACTCGGCCTCTCCGTCGTTAACGCCATCAGCGCTCTGCATGGCGGTTCGCTCGTTTTGGCGGATGCGAGGCCGGGACTTCTCGCTCGCATCGATTTACCGCAGTTCGATCCGACGACTTTTCTCGGTAGCGACGACGTTGCGCCGGTTGGGATCGGAGTCGACGGCGCGCCATAGTCGGGGGTCGCCTCCGTCCTAAATTCATTGATTCTAGCGCCCGGTACCGCCGCCCTTGCGTCCGCGTTGGCGCGACACGACATATCGTTCCGCCATGAAAATCCTGGGGGCGGTCGCCATGAAATTGCCGCGCAAATTGGTCGTCGGATTGTTTTGCGCCATGCTCGCCGCCGCCGTCATCGTTGGCGGTGTCGTCGCCAGCGCCCCTGCGGCCGAGGCACGCGCCGGCTGGAGCTCGGGCGGCGGCTATTCCAGCATGGGCAGCATGGGTTCGCGCACTTATGGCTATAACGGCGGCTCGGCGATCGGCCAAAGCATGACGCCATCGAGCCCGTCTTATGGCGGCGGCTATGGCGGTTACGGCTATGGCGGCTACGGTTACGGCTATCACCCGTTCTGGAGCGGCATGGCCGGCGGCCTGTTCGGCGGCTGGCTCGGCTCGATGATGTTCCCCCATTACGGCATGGGCTATGGCGGTTATGGCTATGGCGGCTATGGCTGGGGCGGCGGGTTCTTCTCGATCTTCATCTGGCTGTTCCTGTTCTGGCTGGGCTGGCGCCTGTTCCGCGGCTTTTTCCGTGGCGGCTATGGCGGCGGCTTCATGGGCGGGATGGGCGGCATGCCCGGCCCGGGCATGGGCTTCATGGGCGGCGGCATGACGGGACCCGGTGTCGGTGGCCCTGGTCCTTGGGCCGGCGGTGGACCCGGCTATGGCCCGGTCGACACGCCCATCGACGTGGCGCCCGGCGACCAGACCGCATTCGAAGCCATCCTCAAGGCGGTGCAGGCCGCGTGGGGCAAGGCCGATCTCTCGACCCTGCGCCATTACGTGACGCCGGAAATGCTGTCCTATTTCTCCGAGGAGCTGGCGCAAAACCAAAGCGCCGGGGTCGAGAACCATGTCGAGGATGTCGAATTCCTCGACGGCGATGTGCATGAGGCCTGGAGCGAGGGCCGGCTCGAATACGCCACCGTGGCGCTGCGCTGGCGGGCGCGCGACTGGACCGTGCGCGCCGACGCCAAGGACGGCGACGAGGCCGCGATCGTCAATGGCGATCCGAACCGGCCGAGCGAGGCGCGCGAGCTCTGGACCTTCGCGCGCAATCCCGGCGGCCACTGGCTCTTGTCGGCGATTCAACAGGTCTAAGCCGGGCCGGCGCGGCGAAATTCTTTGGAACAATACGGAGAGCGAAGCTTGCGTGCCTTACGACGGACCGTGCAGAGTCTCGACTAAACTCAACCTTGTTGCGCGGTAAGTCGTTGATCTTCTTGAATAGCGGGAAAAGCCAAGGTCGAGGTCGGGAGCAGGAAAAGTGACGGAACGCGGAGCCGAAGCTGCAAAAATCGCCACGGCAAGTCGAGCCGAAGTCGCTATAATTTAGGGAACGCCAGGAGAATCCCATGCCGCTCGCGTCGCTCGACCATGTCACCATCAACACCGCTCGGCCCGATGCCACGGTCGAGTTCTATACCAACCTGCTCGGCCTGAAGATCGGCTGGCGGCCGCCCTTGGATTTCCCCGGCGAATGGCTGTATGCCGGCGACCGGCCGGTGATCCATCTCGTCTTTGTCGAGCGCCAGACCGACGCCGAGACCGGCGATTTCGACCATTTCGCCTTTCTCGGCTCGGACTATGCCGGCATCCGCGACAAGCTGGCGGCGCGCGGCATCAAATTTCGCGAAAACATCGTCGCCGGCGGCTCGACGCGCCAGCTGTTTTTCCCCGATCCCAACAACGTCAAGGTCGAGATCAATTTCCCGCCGCAACTCCAGGCTTGAGCCCGCGGCACTTGGCGGCGCGGCTCAAGACCCGGCTTCAGGTTCAGGCGGCGGTGCGGCTCGGCGCGACGCGGTCGGTGCCGGTGGTGGTGGCCCGGCACGGCGATGACGACGCTGGCGTAATTCTTTTGAAAATCAATAGATTGGATATTGGTTTTGAAGTTTTGGCTCAGACCCGGGATGGGGCCGGCGAGCCCGCCTGGCAGCGCGTCACCGGTGCCGCACCGGTGCCCGAATCCGAGGCCGACGCCTATATCGCCCGGGCCTTGAAACGCGACCCCGATCTGTGGGTGGTCGAGATCGAGGATCGCGCGGCGCGGCCCCTGTTCGCCGGCCTGATCCTTTGAAAAATCAGCCGGTTACGAGGTGATCTCGATAATCCGCGAGCGCGGCCCCTTGAGGCCCGCGATGGCCGCCTTTTTGTGATGGACGACGGCGCTGATCAGCATGTCGAGGGTCTCGCCATCGCGTGACAACGGCAGCACCAGGGCCTCCGCCTCCCATTCCAGGTAGTCGTCGGTCCCGGCGGTGTTCCAAGCGGCCGAGGGCCGTTCGCTGTTCACCACTTGGGTCAGATGCGCGGTCGAGAGCCGGACATATTCGGTCTGCGGCGCCTCGTCGATGAATTTGCCGGAGAATTCCATGCCCAGCGTCCAGGCCATCGACGTGCCGTGCACGCGGCAGCGAAAGCGGAGCGGATCGCGGTGGACATCGAACAACGACATGCCGCCCAGGATATAGCCGAAATCGGCGGGATCGATGTCGGCGCGCCGGGGAAAGCGGCCGTGCCGGCGCGCGCGCCAATCGGCGTAAAGCCGGCGCAAGGCCGGCGATCGCAGCGCAATATCGATGGACATGGACGGCTTCTCCCGCAACCGCAGCCATGCTCGGTACCATGCCGCGGGTTAAACGCCGCTTAACAAACTCCCCCGCCTCAAGGGGTGAAGCGCACCGTCACCTGATGCGCGGCGAGGCCGGTGGCGGCGGGAGCGACGCTGGCGCTTTCCTCGATCGTTTGCGGGTCGGTGATT
>JAATGI010000054.1 GCA_015654725.1 Rhodospirillales bacterium | reverse complement strand
GTCTTCCTGCTTTACCTGTTGTCGCGGCGGTTGGTGAATTCGCCGTTCGGGCTGGCGCTCGAAGGCATCCGCGAGAACACCCGCCGCGTGCCCGCCATCGGCATCGGGGTGCGCAAGCAATTGGCGCTCGCCTTCACCATCTCCGCCGCGATGGCCGGGGTCGCGGGAGCGCTCCTCGCCGAGACCACCCAATTCATCGCGCTCGAAGTCCTGGGCTTCGACCGCTCGATCTCGGTGCAGATCGCGTTGGTTCTGGGCGGCATCGGCAGTCTCATCGGCGGCATGATCGGCGCCATCGTCTATACCGTGGTGCGCGACCAGCTTTCGCTTATCAATCCGGCCTATTGGGATTTCTGGGTCGGCCTCATTCTCTGCGTCGTCGTCATCAGCGGCACGGGGGGCATTGTCGGCATCCTGCGGCGTTCAGTCGGTTGGGTTGCCGCTCGGATACGGCGATGAATTCGGAGATCGTGCTCGGGACCGAGGGCTTGAACCGCTCCTTCGGCGCGCTACGAGTCACCCAGAATGTGTCGTTCCAATTGCCGCGCGGCGCCCGCCACGCTTTGATCGGGCCGAACGGCGCCGGCAAGAGCACCTTCATCAATCTCCTGACCGGCGTGCTGGCGCCGTCGAGCGGCACCATCCGGCTTTACGGCGCCGACATCACCCGCCTGCCCGCCGAGCAGCGGGTGCGGCGCGGCCTGGTGCGGACCTTTCAGGTCAACACCCTGTTCCCGCATTTGACGCCCTTGGAGGCGACCGTGCTGGCGATCGCCCAGCGCCATGGGCTTTGCGTCAATCCGTTCAAGCGTCTCTCCGCCTGCACCGCCGAGATCGACGAAGCCCATGAACTTCTCGACCAATTCGAATTCGGCGAGGATGGCGCGCGGCCGACCCGCGAGCTGCCCTATGGCCGCCAGCGGCTCCTGGAGATCGTACTGGCGCTCGCGGCCCAGCCCAAGGTCCTGCTGCTGGACGAGCCGGCGGCTGGCGTGCCGCAGCATGAAAGCGCCGAGATTTTCGCGGCGCTCCGGGCGCTGCCGGCGGAAATCTCGGTGCTGTTCATCGAGCACGATATGGACGTCGTGTTCCGCTTCGCCGAACGCATTACCGTTCTGGTCGCCGGGCAGATTCTGTGCGAAGGCACGCCGGAAGAAATCGCCGATCACGCCGAAGTGCGCGAGGTCTATCTCGGCGACGGCGAAGATGTCTGACGATCTCTTGACTGTGTCGGGTCTCAGCGCCGGCTATGGCGATAGCTTGGTCCTGGAAGACATCTCCCTCGCCGTGCCGGGCGGCCAATCGCTGGCTGTGCTCGGGCGTAACGGCATGGGCAAATCCACCCTGCTGCTGGCGTTGATGGGGCATTTGAAACCGCGACACGGAACCATCCTATGGCGCGGCGAGGACATCACGCGCCTCCCGCCCGATCGCCGGGTGCAAATGGGGCTGGGGTGGGTTCCACAGGGCCGCGAGGTGTTTCCCTCGCTCACCGTCGACGAGCATCTCGTGATCGCGACCCGCAAGGGTCATTGGACGCGCGACGCCGTTTACGCTCAATTCCCGCAGCTCGCGGACCGACGCCGGAATCTAGGCCGCGAACTTTCCGGCGGCGAACAGCAGATGCTCGCGATCGGCCGCACCCTGATGACCAATCCCAAGTTGCTGATGCTCGACGAGCCGCTTGAAGGACTGGCGCCGGTGATCGTGCACGATATTGCCGCGCGCATCCGCAAACTCATGGCGGAGCAGGGCCTCACCATCATCTTGGTCGAACAGCATACGCGCTTCGCGCTCGGCCTCACCGAGCAAGTGATGGTCCTCGAGCGCGGCCGGGTCGCCTATGCGGGCCCCAGCGCGGCACTGCGCGACGATGTCGCCGCACTCGACCGGCTCGTGGGCATGCGCAGTCTGCGCGACCGCGAGCACCCGGTGCCGCCGCCGAGAATCAGCTAGCTTTGTTTGGAGCGCGCTTGGCCGGTGGCGGGTTCCCACAAATGGTGACGTCGTCGGTCACTCTTTATTCGCCGGGAAATTGCCGATGGTCGCTAATGGGTTAAAGCAAATCGGCATCGCGCGCGGCGGCGCCGACTGATCGATGGAATCTCGCGACAATGGGACGCGCGTCGCTTCCACTTCGCTGCTTGCTTGGGCGCGGAAAGATCAGGACGACCGTTCGTGACCACCCCGGGCGGATCCATTACACCCCGGCAAACTCGGCGTCGTCGTTGCCGGCGAGTTGCGCGTTCATCCCTCCGGTACCTCGGTCTCGCGCATGCCCTAGATCCGGCGTTGGATCAGATCCGGGCAACCGCCTAGCAACTCGATCTACCGCCGCACCGAAACTTGCGCGCCATGCGCCAAGATCAAAAAGGCACGGCGCGCTACCTCGCGGCTTCGTGCTTGCCACCTACCTCCGTCGAATCAAACCTGTCGATGTCGCCGATAAGAAGCGGTCGAAGGACCAGCAGCGGAATTGGCGATGTTGCCCAACATAAGACCGTCAAAGGCAGCCGACCGCGGAACCGAGTGGGCAAACGCGGTCGCCTAGTCGCTTGCATCAGACGCAACGCTGGGGCGTGATGGGCCGAATGTTTGACAATTAAAGGAATCGCCATGACCATCCGTTGGGCACTGCTAGGCCCTGGCCGGCACGCAAACTGGTTCGTTGCGCCGCAGATGAAAAAGGCTACCGACACGGAACTGGCCGCGGTGGTGAGCCGTGACCGGGCGCGCGGTAAGGCGTTCGCCGAGAAATACGGTATTCCCGCCGTCTACACTTCCGTGGATGAAGCGCTGAATGATCGGACGATCGACGCGATCTACGATGCGACGCCGGACGGGCTTCATGTGCCGCATATCCTCGCGGCCGCGGCCGCGGGCAAGCATATCCTCGTGGAGAAACCGCTGGCGATGTCGGTGCGCGAATGCGTTGACGCGATCGCGGCGTGCCGCAAGCACGGTGTGAAGCTTGGCGTCGTGTTCAATCAACGTCACGAGGCCGTGCACCAAGAGGCTCGGCGGATGGTGTCGGAGGGAGCGATCGGCGAGGTCAAGCTGGTCCACGTCCCGATTCCGCTGCGGGCCTTGCTGCCCCGCCCGGCGCCCGGTTCGAGCTGGCGCGCCGACCCGGCCATGCGGTACGGCGGTATTGCGGTCAGCATCGGCGATCACGCGCACGACACGCTCGCCTACATCGTTGGCCAACAGGTCGAAGAGGTATCGATCTTCACCGACGCGACGCGCGATGAACCGCCCGACGATCAGGTCTGCGGCATGATCCTCAAATTGTCGCAAGGCGCGATCGGCTACGCCGCCGCCAGCTTCGCCACGCCGTTTGCGCGGCGGCCGTTTGAGATCCACGGCACCAAGGGCACGCTCGTAATCGAAAACTCGTTCGCCTACCTATCGGGCGGCGGCCCGGAGGCAACGCCGAGCCTGACACTGGTCAACGAGGCGGGCAGCAACACCCGGCCGATGCCCGCGTCGGAGTGCTTCCGTCTCGAGGTCGAGCAATTCAACCGCGCGATCGCGGGTGATGGCGAGCCGACGACCCCGGCCGCGGACGGATTGCGGATCTTGGCAATCGGTGCGGCGCTCTACAGCGCGATGCAAAATCGACGCGTGACGAGGGTCGCTGATTTCTTGCCACCGCTGCCTTAGCGGCGGCCTTATCGGTCAGAAATGACCGGAGCATGGTTCGCTCAGGACTGCGCCCACAGCCAGCTAGCTCTCGTTAGCGAGCGAGAGCGAGCTTCCGAAAGCTGCTGTCCCCGGGCTTGACCCAGGGACCCACGAAGCGCAGGCCCCGCCTACGCGGCGGGTGGCGAAATAACTTGTGAAAAGGTCGCCAAATTAATATTCAACTTTAGACGCCGGGCCAAAAAAGCAGGGCGGAATGTAATGCAAGGGGCGTCACCGAGCGTTCAAGACTTGTTTGCCGAGGCGCTGCGACATCATCAGGCCGGGCGCCTGAACGAAGCAGAACGGCTTTATCGGCAGATTCTGCGGATCGATTCCGGCCATGCCGACGCCCTGCATCTGCTCGGCGTTCTCGCCCATCAAGTTGGCCGCAATGACATCGCGGAGGATTTGATCGGTAAGGCCATTGCGCGGAACGACCAGGCGCCGGCCTTCCACAGCAACCTCGGCATCGCCCTGAAGGCGCAAGGCAAGCTCGAAGGGGCCGTGGCTTCTTACCGCCGGGCGCTGGTCCTCAAGCCCGACTATGCCGAGGCGTGCAACAACCTCGGCGCAGCTCTCAAGGCGCTAGGCCGGCTGGAGGCGGCGGTGGCGTCATACCGGCAGGCGCTGACGCTAAAGCCGGACTATACCGAGGCGCACAACAATCTCGGCAATGCCCAGCAACAACAAAGCAAACTGGAAGAGGCGGTGGCGTCCTACAGGCGGGCGCTGGCGCTCAAGCCCGACTATGCCGAGGCGCACAACAACCTCGCCAATGCGCTGCGGGATCAAGGCAAGCTGGAGGAGGTGGTGGTATCCTGCGAGCGGGCACTGACCTATAGGCCGGATTATGCCGAGGCACACAGCAATCTCGGCAATGCCCTGCGGGAACTTGGCAAGCTCGAGGAAGCGGTGGCGTCCTACGAACGGGCGCTGACCTTTAAGCCGGACTTGGCCGAGGCGCACAACAATCTCGGCAATGCCCTGCGGGATCGAGGCCAGCTGGAAGAGGCGTGGCGTCTTACGAGCGGGCGCTGGCCGTCAAGCCGGACTACGCCGACGCGCACAGCAATCTGTTGCTCATCTTGAACTATCGGGCTGAGCTTTCCGGTGACGAACTCTACGCGGCGCATCGTCGCTGGGGCGCTCGCTATAGCGGCGCGGCGCGCGAACCCCACCGCAACGACCGCGATCCCGAGCGCCGGCTGCGCGTCGGCTATGTCTCGCCCGACTTGCGCCGCCATTCGGTGGCCTATTTCCTCGAGCCGCTGCTGCGCGCGCACGACCGCCGCCTCGTCGAGGTGTTCTGTTATGCCCAGGTGGAACGCCCGGACGCGGTGACCGCGCGGCTCCAAGCGTTGTCCGATCATTGGCGCTCCAGCGTGGGCGTGAACGACACCGCGTTGGCGCGAACCATCGCGGCGGACGGCATCGACATCCTGGTGGATTTGGCGGGTCACACGGCGAAGAGCCGGCTGCCGGTCTTCGCCGCCAAGCCGGCGCCGCTGCAGGTGAGTTGGCTCGGTTATCCCAACACCACCGGTCTGGCGGCGATGGATTATCGCGTAGTGGACGCGGTGACCGACCCCGAGGGCGCGGCCGATGCCGGCGCCAGCGAGACGCTGATTCGCCTGCCGGACGGGTTCCTGTGCTACGGGCCGCCGGCCGAGGCGCCGGATCCGGCGCCGCCGCCCCGGGCGAGCGCGGGGTTCGTCACCTTCGGCTCGTTCAACAACCCGGCCAAGCTGTCGGGGCCGACGCTCGATGCCTGGGCGGCGCTGCTCGGTCGAGTGCCGGGTTCGCGTCTGCTGCTCAAGGGCGATGCCGGCACCGGCGCGCTGTTCCACGCCCGGTTGGCCGAGCGCGGCGTGGCGCCGGAACGGGTGACCCTGCTCGGCCAACTGGCCGACACGGCCGCTCATCTCGGGCTTTATCGCGACATCGATATCGCGCTCGATCCGTTTCCCTATAACGGCACCGCGACGACCTGCGAGGCCTTGTGGATGGGGGTGCCGGTGGTGACCTTGGCCGGCGACCGCCATGCCGGGCGCGTCGGCGCCAGCCTGCTGACCCGGTTGCGCCTCCCCGAGCTGATCGCGCGCGATGCCGAGGATTATGTCGCGATCGCCGCCGGCCTCGCCGCGGACGGCGCGCGGCTCGACGATTTGCGCGCCACTCTGCGCGCCCGCATGAGGGCCTCGCCGCTGTGCGACGCCGCCGCCTTCGCCCACACGATGGAGACCGCCTACCGCGAGATGTGGCGGCGCTGGTGCGCCGCCCAACCCGCCCTATCGTAATCACCGCGGCATGGCGACCGGTGCGGCCGCGATTATTCCTGAACGTTCAGGGGCGCGGCTCGGTCTGTTGTTGCAAGCACGCGATCAACAAATCGAGCGCGGCGGCGGCGAATGCGCGCATATTGGCAAGCCGGTCGGCGCTGCCGGTTTCGAGCGTGATGGCGCGCTCGACGGCGCCGACAACGGCGATGCAGGAATGCCCCGCCTTGTCGCCATATCGATTGCCGGTCGGGCCGGTGGCGCCGGTCTCGGCGATCGCCCAGCTTGAGGCGAACCGTTCGCGCACCGTGCTCGCGCCCAAGAGCGCATAAGGCTCGGTCGCGGCGCGCATGCCCGTCAACGCCTGATCGGGAATTTGCAGAAAGACGCGCCCCGCCTGGCGGGTATAGATGATGCCGCCGCCGAGGAAATAGGCCGACGCGCCCGGTATCGCCAGCAGCGCCGCCGAGATCAAGCCGCCGGTCGAGGATTCCGCCACCGCGACGGTTTCGCGACGCGCCTTCAGTAAAGCGGCGGCTTTCTCGGCACGAGGCAACAATGTTTGCATCGCTTTTCTCTCCACCGGACGCGGCGGTGACGGACGGGGTGTTTCAATCTGAATGGATCAGATTCTAGGCGTCGCCCCAAACCGTTCGGGCGACGTCCACCACGAGGGCCAGTTTTTGGCGCTGCTGGTCGGGGCTGACATCGTTGCCCAACAAGGTCGAGGAAAAGCCGCATTGCGGGCTGAGGGCGAGCGCGTTCAGCGGCGTGAAGCGCGCGGCCTCGTCGATCCGACGCCGGATGAGATCGGACGATTCCAGCGCGCTGACCTTGGTCGAGATCAATCCCAGCACAGCGATCTTGCGTTTCGGCACGAAACGCAGCGGCTCGAATCCGCCCGCGCGGTCGGTGTCGTATTCCAACAGAAACCGGTCGTAGTCGAGCTGTCCGAAGCATTGCTCGGCGATCGGTTCGTAGGAACCCTCGCTATGCCAATAGGCGGAGCCGCCATTGCCGCGGCAGAAATGCATGGCAACGGTCGCGTCGGCGCGATTTAACCCGGCGACGGTCGCGTTGTCGGCGGCGATATCCTCGGCCAGCGCCTGCTTCGGGTCGATGCCGAGCGCCCGCCATTGCGATTGGACGCTCTCCATCAAATAATCGGGGTAATGCGGGTTGTCGATCTGGATGTAATCGACGCCTTCCTCGAGCAGCGACTTGATCTCCGCGCGTAGAATCGCCGCGACCGCGGCCAAGGCCTCTGCTCGCGTCTTATAGACCTTGTCGGTGACGCCCGGCTTATAGCCGCGCGCGACCAGGTAAGAAGCGGCCGGCAAGGTGATTTTGCAGGGGCGATCGGTATGGCGCTTGAGAAAATCCGCTTCCGTCTTGGTGAATCGCGCGCGCTGCCTCAGCGGCTGGGTGATGATCTGCGCGGCCGGCGGCTGTCCGCCGTGCCGGTTGGCCCAGCGCAGTTCGACCGGCGGCTCGCCCCGCTCGAAGCCGCTGACGGCATGGACGAAATCGCCGGTCCAGCCGCCGCGCCGCAATTCGCCGTCCGACAAAACGTCGAGACCGACATCCTCCTGCATGCGAATGCACGCCGCGATCTCGCCATCCTCCAGCGCGCGTAACGCATCGTCGGACACCTTGCCTTTGTCATGCGCTTGATGCGCTTCGATCAATTGAGGTGACCGTTTCAGGCTGCCGACATGATCGGCGCGGTAGGGAGGCTGCATCGAGATCTCTTTTCGCGTTCGTGTGTCAGGGAGAAATACCAACTTCTCGCGAAAATGGAAGGCGATGCGTGGTCGCGCGGTCTGCTATTCCTACCGGGCATTCGGCGGGGCGCAGGCCGCGAGCCGAGGCCGAGCGGGTCGCCGCGGGCGGCGAGGGCGCTTGAGACAGAACTCTAGTCGGTTTTGCATCGGAATCAGGAGCGAACATGACCAAGATCACCTATGAAATCGTCAAGCACGATGGCGGCTGGGCCTATCGGGTCGATGGCGTCTATTCCGAGACCTTCCCGTCGCACGATTTGGCGCGCAAAGCCGCCAAGCGCGCGGCGGCCGAGCAAGAGGTGGCGGGAGAGACCACGGGCATAACCTACGAAGACAAGGACGGTCATTGGCACGAGGAACTGTCGCGCGGCGACGATCGTCCCGAGACCGACGTCGAGGGCTGAGGGAACGCCTCGGCCAAGGTCGCGCGCGCAAATCCGCGCTCACTCCTCGGCGCGCAGATTGGCGAGATGCGCGTCGCGCAGATCGAGCTCCCGCTCGATCCGGCGCCGTGCCTCGTCCTTCAGCTTGCCACGGCGATAGAGCTCGTTGACCGCCTCCCGCTCGACCTCGATCAGCAGCAGCTCGATCTCGTCGTCAAGCTCGGTGAGTTTTTTGTGGCCGGCGTCGCCGTCGCTGCGATGCTCGAGGTGTTTGAGCCGGTCGCGGTGCTGCGCGCGGAGCGGCCGGACGACATCGTCGGGGAGTTGACGCTCCGCCGCCACTCGGTCGAGCCGCTCGATCGCCGCCTCGATCGCCTGGCGCCGAGCGACGAATTCCTCTTCCCGGTCGGCGTGGCGCTCGCGGCGTCCCGCATTGGCGAGGCCGAGCCAGCGGATCACCGAGGGCAGCATCAAGCCTTGGCCCACCAATGTCACCAGGATGACGGAAAAGGTGAGGATGAGAATCAGATCGCGGTTGGGAAACGGCTCGCCGTTCGCGGTTGTGAACGGGATCGCGAGCGCCGCAGCCAGCGAGACGATGCCGCGCACGCCGGTGAAGGCCAGCGCGAACGGCCATTGCCAGGGCGGCGACGGGTCTTTTCGCCTGACCGCGGGAAAGAGTCGACGCGGCAGGTAGGTGGCGGGATAGATCCAGATGAAACGCGCGGCGATGACCACCGCGCTGACGATAGCGGCGGAGATCGCCAACTCGGAGAGCGAATGGCTCCTGATGCCCGCGATCAGCGCGCGCGCCTGCAGCCCGGTGATGAGGAACACCATGCCTTCGATCACATACATCAGGAAATCCCAGAAGAAGATGCCCTGGAGCCGCGTCGCGGCGCTGATCAGCCGGAGACCGTTCCAGCTGATGTAAAGCCCGGCGGTCACGGTCGCGAGGACGCCGGAGCCACCTAGATATTGGGGCGGCCAGTAGGCGAGAAACGGGGTCAGGATCGAGAGCATGATCTCGACGCGCGGGTCGTGGACCCAACGCCGCAGCCGCAGCATCAGCCAGCCCACGCCGATGCCCCAGAGAATCTCGCCGACGACGATGACGTCAAACGTGCCGACCGCCTGGCGGAGCGAGAACGAACCGACGCTCGCCGCCACGACCGCGAAACGATAGAGGATCAGCGCGGTGGCGTCGTTCGCCAGCCCCTCGCCTTCGAGAATGACGGCGATGCGTCTCGGCAGTTGCATCCGGCGCAGGATGGCGAGCGGCGCCACCGCGTCCGGCGGCGAAATGATCGCGCCCAAAATGAAGCCGACCGGCCAGGACAGGCCCAACAGCCAATGGGCGGCCGCGGCGGTCGCGACGGTGGTGAACACGACGCAACCGACCGCCAGGAGCGAAATGGGGCGCAAATTGAAGCGGAACTCGCGCCAACTCATCGCCACCGCCGAATCGTAAATGACCGGCGGCAGCACGAGCAGCAAGACGAACTCCGGCGCGAGCGTCACCGTCGGCAGGCCGGGGATCAGCTCCAGGACGACGCCGGTGAGCACCAGAAGAATGGCGGGCGGAATCTTGAGGCGCGCCGCGACCACCGCGACAGCGGCGATCACGATCAGCAGCAACACCAAAATCTGAACCGTTGGAAGCATCGGCGCTCTATCGGGCAATGCCCGGTTTGGATTCCGGTCCCGGTCGAGATTCCGGCGCGTTCCCCCCGAGCGGCCTTAGCGGCCCGTCACTGTGTCAACCGATCAGGGTTGCGTCGAGGGTGATCTCGGCCTTGAGCAGCTTGGACACCGGGCAACCGGCCTTGGCCATGCCGGCCAGTTTTTCGAAGGTCGCCTGGTCCGTGCCCGGCACCTTGGCCTTCAAGGTCAGATGGACGCTGGTGATGGCATAGCCGCCTTCCACCGATTCCAGCGTGACCTCCGCCGACGTGTCCATGTGCTCGGCGGTGAGCTTGGCTTCGCCCAGGATCAGGGACAGCGCCATGGTGAAGCAACTGGCATGGGCGGCGGCGATCAATTCCTCGGGATTGCTGCCGCGCTGCCCCTCGAAGCGGCTGGCGAAGCCATAGGGATAGGCGTTCAGCGCGCCGCTCTCGGTGGAGATGCTGCCTTTGCCGTCCTTGATTCCGCCTTGCCAGGCGGCCGATCCGTGTCGCTTGATCTTCATCGCGATTTCTCCTCGGTTGGTGACGATCTAAAAGTGGGTATTGTTGGGAACCACGCATGCTCGGAGGATTCGATCATGTCGACGTATTGCAAGCATATGGCCGATGTCCGCGAGGTCACGCCAAGCGCGCTCGGCTGCGAGGAATGCCTGAAGAGCGGGGACCAGTGGGTTCACCTGCGGATTTGCCGCACCTGCGGCCATGTCGGCTGCTGCGACGAATCGGTCAACAAGCATGCGACCAAGCATTTTCACGCGACCCGCCACCCGGTCATCGAGGGCTACGATCCGCCGGAAGGCTGGGGCTGGTGTTTTGTCGACGAAATCATGTTCGATCTTTCGGATCGGATGACGCCGCATAACGGGCCGATCCCGCGCTATTACTGATATCGGGGATCACCCGGCATCGGGTTCTTCCGGCACCGGCACGTCGAATCCGTTCAACGTGACGGAGACCAGGCAATACAGTCCGACCAGGTAGATCAACTCGGCCGCCCCGTGTTGGCCGAAGGTTTGCACGGCTTGGCGATAGCTCAGCTCGGGCAACGTGCCGTGATGGATCAAGGCCGAGGCGACGTCGTAGGCGACCGCTTCGTCGCGCGTGAGATCGCCCGGACGCTGGCCGGCGACGATGGTGGCGAGTTTGTCGTCGGACAGCCCGCGCCGCTCCGCCGCGATGACATGGGCGTAAAGCTCGTAGGACGAGTGGAAGGCCGCGCCGGTGACCAGGATCGCCACCTCCCTCGCGGTGCGCGGCAGCGACGGCGACACGGAAAGCGCCAGGGTCAGGTCCCAGATCGGCTTGCCGAACTTCGGCTCGTGCAGCCAGGGGTTCCACGGCCCCATCAGCGCGCCGTTCTTGGCGATGGTCTTGAAGCCCTGAAAGTTCTTTTCGATGCCCGCGTGCATATCCTCGTAAACCGGACGCTGCTCGGGGCTGAGGTCGGCGGGAGCGATCAACGGCAGGCGCATGAAGTTTCTCCTCGGAGGAACGGCGTTTCGGTGGCGAAACAGTCCGCAAAGAGTGTGGCGTTACCGAGGGGTGTCAGGTCAACGGTTCGATCGTCGCGGCGAAGTCACGGAAACGTAATCCACCGGAAGGTTCGCCGGCGCCATCGTTCAAAGCACGGCGAAATATCGGAAAATCGAATGGTCCGCGCGGCGATCCGCCGAACCGACGAAGACGGTCCGCGTGAGCCAATCGTGCCGGCCGACGGGCGCTTCGAAGGTCGGCGCCACCCGCATGTAATATTCCTTGGGATCGACCGGTTCGAGCGCTTCCATCCGGCGCAGCACGTCGGGCGGCGCATGGCGGAAGCCGCGATTCTTGATCACGATGAGCGTGCCGTCGGCGGCCTCCAGCATGTATTGCGCGTTGAATTCGACCACGCCATTGGGCCACCAGCTCGCATAGTCGCCGCCGCTATCGGGAACGACGCGGCCTTGCAGCCGCGGCCCGGTGATCTCGCCGCCCGAGGTCGGCGTGTAGCCGCGCCGGATGCCGCTCGGCAGCACGCCGACATGATTGCGCGAGGCGAACCTCACCGCGATCTGGAAAACGAATTCGAGGCTCGGGTCCATCGTCTTGCTACTTTCGCCACAGTTCGTTCGTCGCCAGCCTCGCGCCCTCGGCCAACGCTTCGAGCTTGGCCCAGATGATGCTGGGATGGACCCGGTTGGTGAACGGCGCCTGGGCGAAGCCGCAGTCGGTGCCGGCCATCACATTGTCGCGCCCCACCAGCTTGGCGAGCCGCGTCAAGCGCTCCGCGACCAGGCTCGGATGTTCCACGATGTTGGTCGCGTGTCCGACGACACCGGGAACGAGCTTGCGCCCGTCCGGCAGTTTCGTGTGTTCCCAGACGCGCCACTCGTGTTCGTGGCGCGGGTTGGCCATTTCGAGGCAATAGGCGCCGGCGTTGACGCGCAAGACGAGATCGACGATGTCGCTCAGCGGAACGTCCGTCGTGTGCGGCGTATTAAAGCTGCCCCAGCAGATGTGGTACCGGATCTTCTCCGGCGGCAATCCCCGCAGGGCATGGTTCAGCGCGTCGATGCGCAACCCCGCCCATTTCTTGTAATTCGCGAGCGGCTGATCGGCGAAGGCGACATCGTACATGTAGGGCAGGAACGCGTCGTCGACTTGGAGGAACAGGCCGGCGGCGACGATCGCGGCATATTCCTCGTGCAGTGCGTCGGCGAGCGCGAAAAAGAACGCCTCGTCCGACTTGTAATATTCATTCTTGAAATTGGGCACGGCGCTGGCCGGCGCCACCACGGGAAGAAATCCGGCAACGACTTTGGTCTTGCCCAGCGCCGCCTTGAGATTGTCGATGTCGCGCTTGATCGCGGCTTGGCCTTGGTACGTCACCGGCGCGACGCAAGCGAGCGTGCCGCGCTTGGGAAGATTCTGCGTCGGAAAATATTGCGCGTAGAATTCCGGGAATTTTTTACGGTCCGCGCCGGCGCCGATCGAGGCCTCGATATTGCGTTCCTCGAAGCCGCCCAGCCGACTCACGATATAGGCCGACCAGGTGCGGAATTTCCCGAACTCGCCGTCGCTGACGATATCGACGCCGGCTTGCGCCTGACGCTCGACCACCGCCGCGACGGATTCCGCGAGGCAGGTTTGAAACGCGCCGGAATCGACGGCGACGTCGTTCGCCATCGCGGCGATGTAGTCGAGCAGCTTCGCCGGCCGCGCCAAGCTGCCGACATGCGTGGTGAGAATTCGATTTTCACTGGTCATGGCGTTGTCGTCCCGGGCGGTTTCAGATGAGCGGCTTGGCCATTTGCAAATCCTTCGGCCATACCGTGCGCAGAACGCTCGACTGCCACTCGACGAGGATTCCCATGTTGTAGATGTTGAGGCCGTCGGGTCCGTACTTGACCTTGCCGGCGGGAACCGGCAGGTCGGTGAATTCGGTGTTGGCGAGGGCGTCGCGGATCTTGGCGCCGTCGCGGCTCGCCGCTTTTTCCAGCGCCTGCCCGATGATGAGGCCGCTGGTGAAGCCGACGCCGAGCTGCTCGTTGCCGGGATGCGCCTTGGGATTGGCCTTCATATAGATGTCGACCAGCGCCTTGTTGCCGGGCAGATCCAGGTCCGAATTCCAGGTCTCGACCCCAAATAGTTGGTCGGCCTGATCGCCGAGCGCGTTAACCACCGCTTCGCCGTAGAAGGTGCCGCCATTGACGATCGGCGTCTTGATCCCGAGGCCGCGCAGCGCCTGGATGATGAGGATGAGGTCGTTGGTGAAGGCGCCCAGGAAAATGACGTCGGGCTTCTGCGCCATGATCGGCGCGATCGCCACCGACGCGTCGGAGAGGCCCATCTGATAGCCGGTCGAGAACAGCACCGGCAGGCCGAGACGCTGCGCTTCCAACGGAAGCAGCTTCTGGACCACGAGGCCGACGGCGTCGTTGCTCTGGAAGATGGCGCAGTTCTTCGGCGGCGCGCCGGTCGCCGCCTTGTACATCTCGACCATGCCGTCCATCGCCATGTTCCACACCGCGCTGCCCTGCGGCATGAATTTGAAGGTGTATTTCAGGCCGCGCTTGACGATCGGATCGGCGTAGGAATTGGTCACCAGCGGAACGCTCGACTTTTCGCATTCGATCTGCACGGCCAGGGTCATCGCGCTCGCCGTGGACCCGGCGATGACCACCGCCTTGTCCTGATCGATCATGCGGCGCGTCACGCTGGCGGCCTGGGCCGGATTCTCCGACGTGGTGTCGGCGGCGACCAGCTTGAGGTTGGCGCCGCCGAGCGATTTGATGCCGCCCTTGGCGTTGATCTGGTCGATCGCGATCTGCAACGCGGCGACGAAGCGCGAACCGCCCTCGGCGAGACCGCCGGTCAGCGAATTCGGCGCGCCGATCACGATATCGGTCTCGGCCGAGCGTCCGATCCGGGGCGCGCCGAGAATGGCGGCGCCGGCGGCCAGACCGGCGATGGTTTGCCTACGCGTAAGAGCCATGTTCGATCCTCCCTTTTTTCCTCGCGCTTGAGCGCCCGAGGAGCGTTACACGCCGAGATAGGCGCGGCGGACGAATTCCGAATCCTGCAGCCGATCGCGGGTTCCGGCAAGCACCACGCGGCCATTGGCCAGGATGATTCCGCCGGTCGCCAATTCGAGGCAAGTGGCGTTCTGCTCGACCAGCAGAATCGTGGTGCCCAGCGACCGGATCGTGGCGAGGCGCTCGAACACCAGGTCGGCCAGCACCGGCGAAAGCCCCAGCGACGGCTCGTCGAGCATCAGCAGCTTGGGAAAATTCATCAAGGCGCGGCCGATTGCCAACATCTGCTGCTCGCCCCCGGACAGCGTGCCGCCGGCTTGGCGGCGCCGCTCGGCGAGGCGCGGAAACAGTTCGTACACGGCGGCGAGCGCCGCGGCCATGGTCTCCTTGGTCCGCTCCTTGAGGAAGCTCACCGTCAGATTCTCGGCGACCGAGAGATTGGGAAAGATCTGCCTGCCCTCGGGAACGTGCGAAATTCCCGCGCGCGCCACTTGATTGGGGGCCAGGCCGCGCAGATCGCGGCCCGCGGCCAGAATCCGACCGCCGCGCGCCGGGACCAATCCCGAAATCGAGCGCAGGATGCTGGTCTTGCCGGCGCCGTTGGCGCCCAGCAGCACGAACACCGCGCCCTCGTCCAAGGCGAACGAGACCTCGCGCACGGCGAAGAGATCGCCATAGGCGACGCTGAGATTCTCGATTTCGAGCAGGCTCATCGCAGCGCGTTCGCCTTGGTGCCGAGATACGCCTCGATCACCACCGGATCGTGGGCGACCTCGCCCGGCGCGCCGTCGGCGATGACGGTGGCGTTGTGCAGCACGACGAGGCGCTTCACCATCGCCGCCAGGACCGACAGAACATGCTCGACCACGATCACCGTGATTCCGGTATCGCGATTGAGGGCGAGGATTTCGCCGATCAGTTCCTCGGCCTCCTCATGGGTCAGGCCGGAGAGGCTCTCATCGAGCATCAGGACGCGGCAGAATCCCGCGATCGCGCGGCCGATCTCCACTTTCTTGCGGTCGGCGAGGGTGATCTCGGAGGGCATGCGGTCGGCCTGGCCGGAGAGCCGCAGCCGCGCCAGAATCGAGACGACCTCGGCGCGCCAATCGTGCCCCGGGGGCAGGCATTGCCGCGCCGATACCGCGATGTTCTCGGACACCGACATCGATTCGAACAGCCGCACCTTCTGGAAGGTCCGGCACAGCCCGGCGCGCCGCCGGACATGCGCGGGGTCGGTGGTGCAGTCCCGGCCGAAGAACGAGACCTGCCCGCCGGACGGCGCGAGATTGCCGCTGATGATCTCGAACAGGGTCGATTTGCCGGCGCCGTTGGGGCCGATCAGGCCCATCACCTCGCCTTCGCGAACCTTGAAGGAGACGTCGCGAAGCGCCACCAACCCGCCGAAATGCCGAGCGACGTTGCTGACTTCGAGCGCCACCGCCGCGGTCATCGCCCGCCCCGTGCCCGCGCGGCGAATAGGCCCATGATGCCCTTCGGCGCATACATCACCACCGCCAGCAGCAGCAAGCCATAGACCAGGATATCGATGCCGGCGACCCCGAGCTTGGTCGAGCCCCAATTGGTGGCTTCGGACAAAAAGATCATCACCGCGCCGCCCACGATCGGTCCCCATGCGGTGCCGAGGCCGCCGATCAGCGCGGGCAATTGGAGCTGGATGGCTTGCGACAGGCCAAACGCGGTTTCCGGGTCGATCGCCTGATAGGATTGCATATAGAGCGTGCCCGCGACCGAGGTCATCACCGCGCTCAACAGCAATCCGAGCAGCTTGGTGCGGAACACCCCGACCCCGGCGGCGGCGGCGGCCACCTCGTCGTCGCGCACGGCGCGCATTTGCAGCCCGAGGCGGCTACCCAGAACCCATCGCGTGATCCAATAATAGGCGATGACGAAGACCAGTCCGGCATAGACGAACGGCGTCGGCGTGCGCGATTGCATGAACCACAGCGAATCGCCCAGGAACTTCAACGCCAGCCCGTTATCGCCGCCGGTGAGATCGACATAGTGCCGCGCCAGTTGGTCGAGGGCCAAGGAGACCGCGATGGTCGCGAGGGCGAAGAACACGCCGCGCATCCGCAATGTCATCGTCCCCATCACCAGCGCGACCGCCAGCGACAAGAGCGCGCCGACCCAGACGCCAAGCCATGGCGGCAGACCATAATCGTTGAACAGAATCCCGGTCGCGTAGCAGCCCAGGCCGAGGAACGCGCCGTGGCCCAGCGACAGGAGGCCGCCGATCCCGGCGACCACGTTCCAGGCCTGACCCAGCGCGATGAAGATCAGCGCCCGCACCACGACCGCCAGAAGGTAATCGTTGACGAAGGGCAGCGTCGGCAGCGCCGCCACGACCGCGATGGCGACAAACCCATAGATGAAGGCGCGCCGCTCCCGATCCCGGCGCGGCGACCGCTCGGCCGCCGGATCGCTCGCGCCGCGTTCCGTCGCCGGCGCGTCCATGGCTACTCCGACCTGCGGCCGAAAAAGCCCATCGGCCGAAAAGCGATGAATACCAATAGCAACACATAGAGCGGCACGTCCTGAAGCGCCGAATTCCACAGCATCGCGGTGGTCTGTTGAATCACGCCGCAAAAAATGCCGCCGAGAAACGCGCCCCCGATGCTGCCGAGCCCGCCGATCGTGGTGGCGATGAGCGCGATCGGCATCAGGGTGAAGCCCTTGGTCGGATCGGTCGGATAGTAGGTCACCAAGACCGTGCCGGCGATGCCGGCCAGGCCGCAGCTCAGCGCGAACGCGGTCAGGTTGATGGTCTGCGACTTCAGGCCGACGATCTCCGCGGCCTCGATATTGTCCGCCACCGCGCGCACCGCCTTGCCCCATTGCGTCTTGCGCAGCAGCAGCTCGACCAGAATCGTCGCGACGCCGGCGACCCCGAACGCGACGATCTGCGCGCGCGCCAGGAAGAACGGTCCGATCAGATCGTACTTGCCGGCGAAGATCGAATGGGCGCTGCGCGCATCGACGCCGAAAATGAGCTGTGCCACCATTTGCAGCGCGAGACCGAGGCCGATCGCCGCCAAGAGCTGATTGAGGGTGGTGTGGCCGACGAAGCGGCGGAACACCACCCGGTATTGCAGCGCGCCCAGCACCGCCATCAGCAGGAAGCTGGCCGGAAGTGCCAAGAACGGATCGATGCCGAGTATCGTCGATCCGACCACGCCGACATACATGCCGTACATGACCATGTCGCCATGGGCGAAATTGACGATTCTCATGACGCCGAAGGCGAGGCTCAGGCCGATCGACAGCAGACCATAGACGCCGCCGACGAGAATGCCGCTGAGCACCGCTTGCATGACGGGGAGCATCGCGGTTTCGAGGCCCGACATGGCGCTAACCGAACCCGCGCCGGTGAATCACGCGACGGCGCCGGATAAATTCGGTGGCAGGGTGTAACGGCCCATATTGTTTCCCCCTTGCTTCGTGTCTGAAGCCGCTCGGCTCTTTTTTTTCGGCCGGTTCAGTTCGGCTCAACGGCGTTGGGGATCGTGGTCCCGGCGAGCGGATACCCGCGCCCGCGAGAATAACCGCCGGCGAGGTCAGGTAAAGCCACTTTCTGGCGCGGCGGCGGGAATTCCGCGCTTCTTACTGAACGCGGACGTCCGCGAAGCCCGAAGCCCGGGACCGCTTGCCGGCATCCGCGTGCTCGATCTGAGGAGCGCACGGCGCGGAGCAAGGAAGTCTACGCCCTGCTCGCCACCATCACGCGGACGCGCCCCGGAGCCGGGAATTTGATCGAAAACGCGAGCGCTACCCGCCGTATTTCTCTTTATCCAACGCCATCCGCGCCTCGCGGTATTTCTGCATCGCGAGGTTGCGCTTGGCCTGGCCGTCGGTGTCGGACTCCGCGGGCGGCAACGATTCCAACACGCGCTTGAAGCCCGCCTCGAGGCCTTGGCGCGCCTCGGGATAGGGGATGATGTAAAAGCGGTTCTCCTTCACCGCGTCGAGGACATGACCCGCCAGCTCCTCCGGGTCCATGCCTTGCGCGTAGATCGCGCGCAGCGCCGCGATCTCGCGCTCATCGACCTGGAAACCGCTATGCGCGAAATGCGCCGGCCGCGTCTTCACCGATTCGGCGATATTGGTATTGATGTTGGCGGGGCATAGCACCGAGACGCCGATCTCGTATTTCGCCAGCGCCTCGCGCATCGCCATGGTGATGCCGAGCACGGCGAATTTCGAGGCGCTGTAGATGCCGGCCATGCTCGCCGCGTGAAACGCCGCCATCGAGGCGGTGTTGACGACATGCCCGCCCTTGCCATGCGCGATCATGCGCGGCACGAAGCTCTGCATGCCGTTGACCACGCCGCCGAAATTCACCCCCATCATCCAGTCGTAATCGTCATAGGTCGCCTTCTCCAACGGCCCGAACACCGAGACGCCGGCGGTGTTGAACAACAGTTGCACCGGGCCGAACACGCGCTCGGCCTCGTCGGCGGCGCGCGCGAAAGCGGCGCGGTCGGTAACGTCGAGCTTGATGCCATGGACCTCGGCGCCGCGCGATTTCAGTTCCGCCACGCCGTGATCGAGGTGGTCTTGCCTTACATCGGCGATCACGACTCTGCAGCCGGCCTTGGCGAAGACCTTGGCCTGGCCGAGGGCCGCGCCGCTGCCGCCGCCG
>JAATGI010000380.1 GCA_015654725.1 Rhodospirillales bacterium | reverse complement strand
TGCTGATCGGCATCGTCAAGAAGAACGCGATCATGATGATCGACTTCGCGATCGCGCGGCAGAAGGAAAGCGTCACCACGCCGGAGATCGCGATCCACGAAGCCTGCCTGTTGCGCTTCCGCCCGATCATGATGACGACCATGTCGGCGATCATGGGCGGGTTGCCGATCGCGATCGGGCTCGGCGCCGGCTCCGAGCTGCGCCGTCCGTTGGGCCTGGCGGTGGTGGGCGGCCTCCTGGTGTCCCAGGCGCTCACGCTGTTCATCACCCCGGTTATCTATGTCTATCTCGAACGCGCCCGCCACCTCTTCCGGCCCGAACCGGCGGCGCGGCCGGTGGCGGCGATCAGCGATCGGCATGTCCCGCAACAGGCCGGCGAATAGGGTTGTTCGCGCGCTGGTCGCGGCTGGGCTGTGGAGCGCGTGCGCCGCGGCGCCGGTTTTGGCGGCGAGCGATCCCGTGACCGAACACGACCAATGCGTCCGCGAGGCCGAAACCGATCCGCAATCGGCCTTGGCCCGCGCCAGGCTGTGGTCGAACCAAGGCGGCGGCTTCGAGGCCGATCACTGCGCCGCGATGGCGCTGTTCGGCTTGCGGCAATATCGCGAGGCGGCGGCGGGCTTCGAGCGGCTGGCGCAAGGCTCGACAACGGTGGCGCCCGCCGATCGCGCGCGACTCTACGATCAGGCCGGACAGGCTTGGCTGGTCGCCGACGACGCGACCCAGGCCAAGGCCGATTTCGATTCGGCGCTGCGGTTCGCGCCCGGCGATGCCGATCTGATGATCGACCGCGCCGAGGCACTGGCGGCCTTACGCGACTACTGGAACGCGATCGACGATCTGAACCGCGCCAGCGACGTCGCGCCGCAGAAGCCCGAGATCTATCTCTACCGCGCCGCGGCCTATCGCGCGGTCGACGCGCTGGCGCTGGCGCGCGAGGATATCGACCGCAATCTAAAGCTCGCGCCCAACAATCCCGTCGGGCTGTTGGAGCGCGCCAATATCCGCCGCCTTGCCGGCGATGTCCCCGGCGCCAAGCAGGATTGGCAGAGCGTCGCAAGGCTGGCGCCAGGAACACCCGAAGCGGCCGCGGCCAAAGCCAATCTCGACCGGCTCGGCCCGACGCGCAACGCCGCGCCGCCCTGATCAAAAATCGAGATCGACATAGTGCTTGGGCGGCGGCGCGCCGGGAATGTGATCGGCGAGGATGGCGCGGAAGGAGGGCCGCGACCTGACGCGCGCATACCATTCCTTGGCCGGTTCGTGATCGTCCCACGACACGTCGCCGAGATAATCGAGCGCCGAGAGATGCGCCGCCGCCGCGATGTCGGCCAGGGAAAAATGCTCGCCCGCGAGCCAGCGCCGCCGGTCCACGAGATAACCGATGTAATCGAGATGGTGCACGAGATTGGCCTTGCCCGCGCGAATCGCGTTGGAGTTGGGCTCGCCGAAGCCGAGAAACCGCTTCATCATCTTTTCGCCGATCAGATTGTCGGTAACCTCGCGGTTCATCTCGTGGTCGAACCAGGCGACCAGGCGCCGCACCTCGGCGCGATCCACGGGATTGATGCCGAGCAGCAGCTTGTCGCGATAGACCTCGTCGAGAAATTCGGCGATGGCGGCGGCATCGGCCAACACCGTGCCGTCGGGTTCGATCAGCACCGGCACCTCGCCCGCCGGGTTGAGCGCCAGAAATTCCGGTCGGCGTTGCCAAATCGGCTCGACCTTCATCGCGAATTCAAGCCCCTTCTCGGCCAGGACGATTCGGATTGTCCGGGAGGCGGGCGACAACCACAGGTGATACAGCACGCGCATGCGGACAAACATCTAAGCGCGATTCGCCCGGCTTGAACAGAACGACGTGAACCGTCCCTGCCAAGAGGTCGGCATCATCGGCGTGGGCATCCTCTTGATATGCGTAACGTTACGCATTACGGTTCGCGATGATCCGGTCGATTCGCCACAAGGGATTGAAGCGCCTCCTCGAGCACGACGATCCGCGGGGCGTGATCGCCGAACACGCGGTCAAGCTGCGCGACATTCTGGTGCGTCTCGATGCCGCCGGCACCGTCGCGGATATGGACTTACCGGGGTTTCGATTGCACCCGCTCAAAGGCGCGCTCAAAGAGTTTTGGGCCGTGACAGTACGAGCCAATTGGCGGGTGATCTTTCGCGTTGCCGACCGTGACGTATGGGACGTCGATTATCTCGATTATCATTGACGGAGATTGAATTATGCCGATGAAGAACCCTCCCCACCCCGGCGGCTTTGTGCGGCGCCAATGTATCGAGCCTTTGGGCTTGACCATCACGGACGCCGCCGCCGCGCTTGGCGTCACGCGCACCACCTTGTCGGAACTGGTGAATGAGAGGCGCGGGATTTCGCCGGAAATGGCCGTCAGACTGTCCAAGGTATTCGGCGGCAGCGCCGAGAGCTGGCTTATTCAGCAGGCGCAGTACGACCTTGCCCATGTTCGCGCCGAAGGGATGAAGCTTAAGCGGCTGGAAATGGCTTAAGAGCGCGGGCGACTTGAGCAAACGACCGCAGGGGGTCGCGCTAGCGATGGGAATATGCCGAGGCCGTGCCGCGACTTGGCCGAGCCAGGATACACCGCCCGTTACGGCGCGCGCCCGTCAACGGCCGGCGGCGGCGTTCACCGGCGCGAACCTTCCACCCCTGCGGAAGCGATCAAGATAGCTTGGCAGCACCAGTTCGAGCGCGGTGGGCGCGATGCCGAGGGCGTCGAGGCCCGGCATCCCGGCCGCCACGACATTGTCGATCTGCAACAGCTTGATCTGGTCGCGCGTCAGTGGCGGATGAGGCAGGAATTCGAGGAAATAGGCGCCGAACGCGGCGAGTTCGGCAGGCACGGGCACGAGCGCGCGGCGGCGCCCGGTCTCGCGCAGCAACAGCTCCATGAGCTGCCGGAAGGTCAGGATTTGCGGCCCGCCCAACTCGAAAATCTTGCCCGCCGCGCCGGGACGGTCGAGTGCCGCCACCGCCGCGTCGGCGACGTCGCCGACAAAGACCGGCTGAAACCGCGTCTCGCCGCCGCCGATGAGCGGCAAGGCCGGCAGATAACGCGCCAGCACGGCGAAGCGATTGAACAGATCGTCCTCGGGACCGAACACCAGCGAGGGCCGCAAGATCGTCGCCGCCGGAAAGGCCGCCAACACCGCCGCCTCGCCCGCGGCCTTGCTGCGGGCATAGACCGAGGCGGAATTCGGATCGGCGCCGATCGCCGAGAAATGCACGAAGCGCTCGACCCCCGCCGTTTTGGCAAGCCGGGCGAGCAGGGCCGGCCCTTGGCGATGCACGCGCGCGAAATTATTGGCCCCGCGCGGCGCCAAAATGCCGGCGGCGCAGATCACGGCGTCGCTGCCGGCGATCAACTGGGCCAGCAGCGACTCGTCGGCGATATCCGCGTCGACGGTCGCGATCTGGCCGACATCACCCATCGGCCGCAGGAAGCCCGCGCGAATCGCGTGCGGCGACGCCACGGCGATCACCGCGCCCTTGGCGGCCAGCCGTTTGACGATGTGGCGGCCGATAAAGCCGGCCCCGCCGACGATAGTGACGCGTCGATCCTTCATGCCGCCGTTCTATACATGAGGCCGCGGCGACTGGCGAGCGCCGCTGGCGCGGCGATGGCGTCATTGACATTGCCGCGCCCGCTCTCTTATCACTGGCCCGCCAGTCCAGCGCCCAGGTGGCGGAATTGGTAGACGCGCAGGTTTCAGGTACCTGTGGCCGAAAGGTCGTGGAAGTTCGAGTCTTCTCCTGGGCACCAACGTTCCCGGGACGCGCCATTGGCTGGAAGTAGATGAGCGGTTCCAAACCCACCAATCCGAAAATTACCTTGCATCGCGGCGATTTGCCGCTCGGCCTTTCGTTCGGCGGCAGCGTCGCCGTCGATACCGAAACGCTGGGCTTGGAGCCGCAGCGCGACCGGCTTTGCCTGGCGCAGCTATCGGCGGGCGACGGCACCGCGCATCTGGTGCAGTTTCCGCCCGGCGAATTCGCGGCGCCCCGGCTTGAGGCGCTGCTTGCCGACCGCGCGGTGCTCAAGATTTTCCATTTCGCCCGCTTCGATGTCGCGATGCTGAAGCGCTATCTCGGGGTCGAGACCGGACCGATCTATTGCACCAAGATCGCGTCGAAACTGGTGCGTACCTACACCGACCGCCACGGGCTCAAGGATCTGTGCCGCGAGCTGCTGGGGGTCGAGCTCGCCAAGGAGCAGCAATCCTCGGATTGGGGCGCGGCCGAACTCTCCCCCGAGCAGCTCAAATACGCCGCCGCCGACGTTCTGCATCTTCACGCGCTGAAATCGCGGCTCGACGACATGCTGGCGCGCGAGCACCGGACGGAGCTGGCCCAGGCCTGTTTCGATTTCCTGCCGGTGCGGGCGCGGCTCGATCTCGCGGGCTGGGCCGGTCAGGATATCTTCGAACATTGAGCGAACATCGCGCCCTCGATTTGATTTTATAGGGATGGCCCGGCATAGTGACGGCGTAGCACTTGCCGGCGACGCGATCGGATTTACCGCGACGGAAAGGCCTGGAATGCTTACCACGATCGGCAGTATCGAGCTGGCGCGGCGTGTCTTGCGCACCGAAATCGCGGGGCTCGAAGCGCTGATCCGCGAGCTGAACGGCGAGTTAGACGCCGCGATGCGCCTCCTCGCCGATGTCGAGGATCGCGTCATCGTCACCGGCATGGGCAAGAGCGGGCATGTCGCGCGCAAGATCGCGGCGACCCTCGCCTCCACCGGCACACCGGCGTTTTTCGTCCATCCCGCCGAGGCGAGCCACGGCGATCTCGGCATGATCGGCGCCAGGGACGTGATCCTGGCGCTGTCGAATTCCGGCGATACCGCGGAGTTGGGCGACCTTTTGGCCTATTCCCGGCGGTTTCGCATTCCCTTGATCGCGATGACCAGCGGCAAGGACAGTCCGCTCGCGACCGCGGCCGACGTGACGCTGCTGCTGCCGGCGGTGGCGGAAGCCTGCCCGATGGGCCTGGCGCCCACCACCTCGACGACCATGATGCTGGCGCTGGGCGACGCGCTGGCGCTCGCCTTGCTCGAGCATAAGGGCTTTTCGCACAGCGACTATCACGCCTTGCATCCCGGCGGCGAATTGGGGCGCATGCTGCTTCAGGTCGCCGACCTCATGCACCGGGACGCGGCCATGCCGCTGATCCCGCGCGGCGCCACCATGGCCGAGGCGATCCTGGTGATGACGGCGAAGAGTTTCGGCTGCGTCGGCGTCATCGATCGCGACCGGCTCGCCGGCGTCATCACCGACGGCGATCTGCGCCGGCACATGGGCGACGATCTGCTGCGCATCCGCGTCGACGACATCATGAGCGCGCACCCGAAGACCATCCGCCCGCAAGCGCTCGCGGCGGAAGCCCTCGGCCTGATGAACGCGCACTCGATCACCAGCTTGTTCGCGGTCGATGACGAGCGCCGGCCGCTGGGCATCCTCCATATTCACGATTGCCTGCGCGCCGGAATCGCATGAGCGAAACGCGCGATTTGTCGTTGCCGGCCCCGCTCGGCGAGTTTCGGCCGCGCCAAGACTCCTATAGCCGCTTCGTCGCCGCGGCCAAGTGGCTGCTGCCGCTCGTGGCCGCCGGCCTGTTGGTCATGGTCGCGCTGTGGCCGCAACTCGAAGCGAACTTCAAGCAGCTCACCGCGTTCCCCAAGCTCGATCCGCGCATGGCGCACGATCTGCGCATGCTGAAGGCGCGCTATACCGGCGTCGACCGCGACAACCGGCCTTACGTGCTGACGGCGGACGCGGCGCAGCAGCAATCCGCCGACGTCAACGACTGGGTCGGGCTCGACAGCCCCACCGCCGACCTCAACCGGCAAGATGGCGGCTGGATCGAACTGAGCTCCTATACCGGGGTTTATCGGCCCCAAGGCCAATCGCTGGACCTGTTCGGCAACGTCGCGGTTTACGCCGACCGCGGCGACGAGTTTCATTCCGATATCGCGCACATCGATTTCGCGAATAACTCGGCCGAGGGCAACGATCCGGTGACGGGGCAAGGCCCCTTCGGCCATGTCGAGGCCGACGGGTTTCGCATCGTCGACAAGGGCGACACCGTCTTTTTTCTTGGGCACACGACGCTCATGCTCGCGGCGCGGCCGAAACAGGCGGGACCTTGACCGGACGCGCGGGCGTGCTGCTATCGGCCGCGGCCCTGAGCCTGCTCGTGGCGGCATCGGCGGCGGCGCAGGATCTGGGCGTGACCAGCCTCGGCAACGAGGACGGCAAGAATTTGCCGGTCAATATCGCCGCCGATAACGGCATCGAGTGGCGGCAGGCCGATCACGTTTACATCGCGCGCGGCAACGTCAAGGCGGTGCGGGGCGGCGTCACCGTCTATGCCGACGAAATGCGCGCCTATTACCGTCCGGCGGCGGCAACCGACGACGCGGCAAAACCCGCGGCGAAAGACGCCAAGCCGGCCCAGCCGCCTTCCGCCCCGGCGGCCGCGCCCGAAAAGAACGCCTCGAACCTCGCCGCCGACGCCGGCCCGACCGAGGTTTACCGGCTCGAGGCGTCGGGCAGTGTGCGGTTCGTCACCGCCACGCAAACCATCTTTGGCGAGCGCGCGGTTTACGACGTCGATACCACCTTGCTGCTGATGACCGGCAAGAATCTTCGCATCGTCTCGCCCCACGACATCATCACCGCCCGCGACAGCCTGGAATGGTACGACAATCGCCAACTGGGCGTGGCGCGCGGCGACGCCGTCGACCTCCATGACGCCAAGCGCGTCGCGGCCGATGTGCTGACCGCCGCGATGGAGCATCCGCCGGGCGAGCAGGCCCGCATCCGCCGCGTCGACGCCCAGGGCAATGTTTTTGTCTCGTCCGAGGGCGAGATCGGCCGCGGCGATGCCGGCGTCTACAATGCCGACTCCGGCATCGTGACGCTTTCCGGCCATGTTCGGATCACCCGCAATCAGAACGAAATGCGCGGCGAATACGGGGTCGTCGATCTGAACCGCAATGTCGGCCACCTGCTTCCGGCGCCGCCCTGGGACAACCAGACCGTTTCGGGTCCCCACGCCCGGGTTCAGGCGCTGATCGTGCCCGACGAAAAAACCGGCGCCGGCAAGAATTCGTCGCCCGGCCGGCCGCGCCAGGGCGACGCGGCGAACGCGACGGCGAAGCCCGGATCATGATCGAGCCGGGATCGCCGCCCCCGAACGGACCCCGCCTGGTCGCCCACAATCGCGGCCTGGTCACGCACAATATCGGCAAGAGCTTCAGGAAGCGGCCGGTGCTGCGCGACGTCAATCTGTCGGTGCAGCGCGGCGAGGCGGTGGGGCTGCTCGGCCCGAACGGCGCCGGCAAGACCACATGCTTTTATATCATCACCGGCTTGATCGCGCCCGATGTCGGCACCGTCCAGCTCGATCAGAAGGACATCACGCTATTGCCGATGTACCGCCGCGCGCGCTTCGGCATCGGTTATCTGCCGCAGGAAGCCTCGATCTTCCGCGGCCTGACGGTGGAGGCAAATCTGCGCGCCGTGCTCGAAGTGATCGAGCCGTCGCGCGAGGCGCGCGAGGCGCGGGTCGACGAATTGCTGGCGGAATTCTCGATCAGCCATTTGCGCCGCGCGCCGGCCTTGGCGTTGTCGGGGGGCGAGCGGCGGCGCGTCGAGATCGCGCGCGCGATCGCGACCGAGCCGAAATTCATCCTCCTGGACGAACCGCTCGCCGGTATCGATCCGATCGCGCTCGGCGAAATTCGCGATTTGGTCGCGCATTTGAAGGATCGCGGCATCGGCGTTCTCATCACCGACCACAATGTCCGCGAGACGCTCGCCATTGTCGACCGCGCCTATATTCTCCATGAGGGCCGCGTCCTGAAGGAGGGCGCGCCCGCGGAAATCGTCGGCGACGCCGATGTTCGCCGCTTCTATCTCGGCGAACGGTTCAGCTTCTGACCGTTTCTTTGGCGGCCCTATTCATCCACTTCGAGATTCTTGCGGGGCGCGCCAGCGGCGCCGGGTGGCGTCAAGCGCCCCGTATTTCCTTGATCCGAAGCGTAATGGCGTCGACGGTCTTTTCGGCCGCCTCAAGGCGAGCAAGCGCTTCGCCTTCAAGGCTATGACCGGGCGCCTCGGTCTGGAGAGCGACGGCAACGCGATGCAGGGCGTTAACGAGCTCGGTATTGAGCCGGCGAAGTTCGGCCGCCTCGTGGTGGGAGATAATGGTTTTGCCCATGTGTCCGAGTATGGCATGGCGCGGTCGAGCCGCAAGAGGCCGTAACTTTCAAGGTTGACCCACTACCTCACGGTGCGGCAAAGCGCCACTGGCTCGATTCTTGCTTGAGTCTACTTTGCACTGCAGCATTTTGCCGCTATAAGCGGGGACATGGTCCTGTCCCAGAGGCTCGACCTGCGGCAAACGCAGGCACTCGTGATGACCCCGCAACTGCAGCAAGCGATCAAGCTGTTGCAGTTCTCCAACATCGAATTGGCCCAATTCGTCGACACCGAGCTCGAGCAGAATCCGCTTCTGGAGCGCGACGAGGCGGATGAGGGCGCGGCCCCTGCGGCCGAGGCCGCCGCCGAGGCCGACGGCGAAGCGGAAACCACTGAGGACGGCCGCGAACTGGAGGCGGATACCGTCGCGGCCGGGGTCGAAGGCGACGGGCGGCTCGATTTCGGCGGCGATCCCGCCGCCTGGCAATCGGCCCGGCAGCGCCCGGCAGCGACCGAGGAGCTGCCCGGCCTCGACCAGACCTTGAGCCGGCCGCGGAGCCTGCGCGAGCATCTGTTGGAGCAGCTCGGGCTCGACATCGTCGATCCGGCCGAGCGCGTGATCGGCGTCGAACTGATCGGGATGGTGGATGAGGCGGGCTATCTCGCCGTCGATATCCGCGAGGTGGCGGAACAGTTGTGCTGTTCGCCGGCGCGGGTCGAGGCCGTGCTGGCGCGGTTGCAGAATTTCGACCCGCCGGGCGTGCTCGCCCGCGATCTCGCCGAATGCCTGGCGCTCCAGCTTCGCGACCGCGACCGGTTCGATCCGGCGATGCGGACCTTGCTCGACCACCTCCCGCTCCTGGCGAGCCGCGACGCCGCCGGGCTGATGCGGCTCTGCGGCGTCGACGCCGACGACTTGGCCGAGATGGTGGCGGAGATCAGGGCGCTCGACCCGAAGCCGGGCCTCGCCTTCGATCCGGCGCTGGCCAGCCCGGTCGTGCCGGATGTGTTGCTGCGCCTGTTGCCGGACGGCGGCTGGGCGGTGGAATTGAACGGCGACACCTTGCCCCGGGTCCTGGTCAATCGCCGCTATTACGCCGAAATCAGCGCCGCCGGCCGCGGCAAGGGCGATCGCGACTATATCGTCGAGCGCCTCCAGCAGGCCAATTGGCTGGTCAAGGCACTGCATCAGCGCGCCACCACCATCCTCAAAGTGGCGCGCGAGATCGTGCGCCAGCAGGACGGCTTCTTCCGCCACGGCGTGCAGCATCTGAAACCGCTGGTGCTGCGCGACATCGCGGCCGAGATCGGCATGCATGAAAGCACGGTGAGCCGCGTCACCTCGAACAAATTCATCGCCAGCCCGCGCGGCATTTTCGAGCTGAAATATTTCTTCACCGCCTCGGTGGCCTCGGCCAATGGCGGCGCGGCGCTGTCGGCGGAGGCCGTCCGGTTCCGCATCAAGACCCTGATCGACAATGAAAATGACGCGGTGTTGTCGGACGATCGCCTGGTCGAGCTATTGCTGCGCGAAGGCGTCGCCATCGCGCGGCGCACGGTGGCGAAATATCGCGAAGCGATGCGGATTCCATCCTCGGTGCAGCGGCGGCGGCACAAGGTACTGTTCGTCTGACGGGCGGCCGCCGCGCCGATAAAAATACGCAAATCGCGGGCGGCCGGTCGTGCTTGACACGCTGGGGCGCCGTCCATAAGGTTCGCCGCCCAAGAGGAGCCCGACCGATCCGAAGACGGGATCCCCGCGGCATAACCGGACACAAAACCGACACTTAGTACGATGGAGATCGACGATCTCATCACGCCGGCGAGCGTGATCGCGAACCTGCGCGTCGCCAATAAACGCCAGGCCCTGCAGGAGCTTGCCCGCCGCGCCGCACCGTTAACGAAACGCGACGAGCGCAGCCTGTTCGAGGTCCTGTGGGAGCGCGAGCGGTTGGGCAGCACCGGCATCGGCAACGGCGTCGCCGTGCCGCACGGCAAGCTCGCCCAGCTCGACCGGCTCCACGGCCTATTCGCGCGCCTCGAACGGCCGATCGATTTCGAGGCGATCGACGGTCAGCCGGTCGATCTCATGTTTTTGCTGCTGGCCCCGGAAAACGCCGGCGCCGACCATTTGAAGGCGCTGGCGCGCGTCTCCCGCCTGCTGCGCGACCGCGCCATCTGCGAGAAGCTGCGCGGCACCGACCGTGCCGACGCGCTCTATGCGCTCCTGACCGACCGCGCCGCCAGTCACGCGGCTTGAGCGAAAGATCGAGCCAACACAATATCTTGTGGCCGTTGGCGAGTCGGACTCGGGACGTTTCGCGAACCTGAACTAGATGTCGTAATCGCGTTGTTCCCCGCCCGGTGGTCGGGTAGGCTGGGCGGGTCGGATTACCAAAAAAGATTCGCGGGGGGAAATCATGCGGTTTCGGACGATGTGGCTTGGTTTGGCCGGGGCAGCGGCCGTCGCCGCATTCGCGGGCGCGGCGCGCGCCGACAGTCAGGTCGATCGCGGCAAATATCTGGTCACGGTCATGGGCTGCGGCGATTGCCACACGGCGGGGTCGTTTTTGGGCAAACCCGACATGGCCCATTTGCTGGCCGGCGGCGATGTCGCTTTCGAGGTTCCGGGCCTGGGCACCTTCATGCCGCGCAACCTGACCCCGGACAACGAGACCGGTCTCGGGAATTGGAGCGCCGAGGAAATCGTAACCGCCATCACCACCGGGAAACGGCCCGACGGGCGCATCCTGGCGCCGTCGATGCCCTACATGGATTTCGCGGCGTTGACCAAGAGCGACGCGCTGGCGATCGCGGCCTATCTCAAGAGCCTGCCGCCGGTCAAAAACGCGATCCCCGGCCCCTGGGGACCGAGCGAAAAGGTGACGACTCTGGTTTATCGGATCGTGCCGGGCGAAGGAATGCCGCCACCGCCGGGCAAATAGAGTTTTCGGTTTCGATTCTCGGTCATCAGTTCTCAGTCAGCAGTTGTCGGCCAAGCGATCGCCGTTGCCGACCGAGAACTGACGACTGAAAACTGAAAACTTGCCCTCAATGGACGCTCACCGGCTCCAGATCGTGCTGGCGAACCGCCGCTTCGGCGACCTGGCGATCGCTCATCACCGCCATCGGCGTGCCGTCGGCGGCGTGAATCGCGAAGGCCGGCTGATCGTTTACCACGACCGGCTTGATATAGGCCATGTTCTGCACGCCAAGCGCGGTGAATTCCTGCGGCGTGATGTCCTTCCATTTGACGAGCGATGTCATGACACGCTCCTTTCCGGCCGGCCGTTCAGGCCTGCCCCGTCGGTTTTGCCGTTCTCCGCGCCGGGCTTGGATGCCGCCTCTAAGGTTTGGCGCGCGGTCCGGGCGGACTGAATGGCGATGGTTTGCACCCGTCCCTCGGGAACGTGGCGCACGAGATCGATATGGAGCAAGCCGCTGTCGAGCGACGCGCCCGCCACCTCGACGCCCTCGGCGAGGACGAAAGAGCGTTGGAACTGGCGCGCGGCGATGCCGCGATGCAAATAGACGCGCTCCCGCTCCTCGACATGCTTGCCGCGAACCACGAGTTGGTTGTCCTCGATCTGCGCGCTCAAATCGCCAGCCGCGAAGCCCGCGACCGCGAGCGTGATGCGGAGATTGTGCTCGCCGGTCTGCTCGACATTGTAGGGCGGATAACCGTCGGCCGCGGCCTTGCTGACGCGCTCGAGCGCGCGCTCGAATTGATCGAAGCCCAGCAGCAGCGGCGAATTGAACAGCGATAAGCGTGTCATTGGAACTCCTCGTGCCGAGCGAGTCCAGGATGCGGGCCCGATCTTGGCGCCCGCTCGATCCGGCGGTGTTCTCCACCGCCTTACCAGATATAGTGCCGGGCGCGCGCGGTTCAATCCCTGTCGCCGTCACGATTAAACCATGAGGGGCCCGGTAAACGATGAGGGCCTGGCCGCGCCGACCAGGCCCTCATCTTGTTGGTGGAGCCAGCCGGGATCGAACCGGCGACCTCTACAATGCCATTGTAGCGCTCTCCCAGCTGAGCTATGACCCCGCGGAAGATTTCCCGCTAAACGTGACGCCGGGACGTTGTTAGTTCAAGGGGAATCGGAGCCGTCACCGCCATCGCGGCGCCGCTCTATCACCGCTCCTCCTCCTCGTCCACGTTCTCGATGACCTCGGCCATGTCGTCCTCGTCCTCGCCGAGTTCGGACGCGTCCTCGATCACTTCCTGCTCCTCGGTCTCTACTTGCTCCGCGGTTTCTTCCGCGGGCTCCTCTTCGGTGGTTTCGGTTTCGGCTTCGATCGGCATGGTGTCGCCGATATCGGCCGCGATTTCGGGCGCGAGGTCGGTGTCGAGATCCTCGGCGGCGATCGGCCCCAGGATCGTGTCGGTAGCGGCTTGCGCGCGCACGCGCCGCGTCTTCACCACCGCCTCGGCGTCGAAGGTCGTGCCGCATTTCGGACAGACAATGGGATCGTGACGCATATCGTAATAACGCGTGGCGCAATTCGGGCACACGCGCTTCAATCCCCATTCCGGTTTCGCCAATGGTACCTCCACACTGCTGCCACGAAACAGCCGGTGCGCGGCCAATTGCCATGATCGCGATGCTCTGTCAAAAGCAAAATCGGCCGGGGCAGAGAGCGCTTGACACTCGCAAGGCGGCGCTCGACGCGATATGGATAATCCGAACATGATCGCAAACCCCTCTTCGCTCGCTTCGGGAACCGCGCGCGCGCTCACCGGCAAGGTCCGCGTGCCGGGCGACAAGTCGCTGTCGCATCGCGCGTTGATGTTGGGCGCGGTCGCGGTGGGCCGGACGCGGATCGCGGGTCTACTCGAAGGCGAGGATGTGTTGGGCACGGCGGAAGCGCTGCGCGCGCTCGGCGTCGATATCGCGCGCGGCGACGACGGCCGCTGGACCGTGCACGGCGTCGGCGTCTCCGGCCTCGCCGAACCCGACACCGTGCTCGATCTCGGCAATTCAGGCACCGGCGCGCGGCTGCTGATGGGGCTGGTGGCGGCGCATCCCTTCACAAGGCATTTCACCGGCGACGTGTCGCTCAGGCGCCGGCCGATGGCGCGCGTGATCGAGCCGCTCATCCGGATCGGCGCGCAATTCATCGCGCGCGAGGGCTCGCGCCTGCCGCTCGCGGTCGTCGGCGCGCGCGATCCGCTGCCGACCGTCTATCGTCTTCCCGTGGCCTCGGCGCAGGTGAAATCGGCGGTGCTGCTGGCCGGCTTGAACGCGCCGGGCGAGACCAGCGTGATCGAGCCGGCGCCGACCCGCGACCATAGCGAGCGGCTCTTGCGCCATTTCGGCGCGCGGGTCGAGGTGACCGACGATGCCGGCGGCCGGCACATCACGCTGACGGGTCAACCCGAATTGATCGCGGCCGATCTGACGGTACCGAGCGATCCGTCCTCGGCGGCGTTTCCCGTGGTGGCGGCGCTGATCGTGCCGAATTCGGAATTGTCGATCGCCGGCGTCGGCGTCAATCCGCTGCGCGCCGGATTGTTCGACACGCTCTTGGAGATGGGCGCCGATCTCGGCTTCGCCAACCGCCGCGTCGAGGGCGGCGAGCCGGTCGCCGATCTCACGGCCAGAACCAGCGCGCTCAAAGGCGTCACCGTCCCCGCCGAACGCGCGCCGCGCATGATCGACGAATATCCGATCCTCGCCGTCGCCGCGGCCTTCGCCTCGGGCCGCACCGTGATGCATGGGCTGGGCGAACTGCGCGTCAAGGAAAGCGATCGGCTCGCCGCCATCGCCGAGGGGTTGGCCGCGTGCGGCGTTACCGTCGCGGTCGAGGGCGACACGCTTATCGTCGAAGGCAGCGGACGCCCGCCGGCGGGCGGCGCCGCGATCGCCGCCCGGCTCGACCACCGTATCGCCATGTCGTTTCTCGTGCTCGGCCTGGCGGCGCGGGCGCCCACGCGCATCGATGACGGCGCCACCATCGACACCAGCTTTCCCGGCTTTGTCGCGCTGATGAACGGCATCGGCGCGGCCATCGCGCCGCCGCCCTCATGATTGTCGCGATCGACGGCCCCGCCGCCTCCGGCAAAAGCACCTTGGCGAGGCGCGTCGCCGGGCATCTCGGCGTCGCGCATCTCGATACCGGCAGCCTTTATCGGGTGGTCGGGTTGAAGGCGTTGGAGATGGGCGATCCGGCCGATCCCGCCATCGCCGAACGCGCGGCCCGGGCGCTCGATCTCTCGCTCCTGGAAGACCCTCGCCTGCGCGACGAACCGGTCACGGTGGCATCATCCGTGGTGGCGGCGTTTCCCGGCGTGCGCGCGGCGCTGTTGCAGTTCCAACGCGACTTCGCGCATCACGGCAGCGGCGCCGTGCTCGATGGCCGCGACATCGGCACCGTGATCTGCCCCGACGCCGACGCCAAGCTGTTCCTCACCGCCACGACGGAGGCCCGGGCCGAGCGCCGTACCAAGGAGTTGCAGGCGGCGGGCAGTGGCGCTATATACCAGCGCGTTCTCGATGAATTGAAGGCTCGTGACACGCGTGACAGCGCGCGTCGGACGGCGCCGTTGGTTCCCGCCAGCGATGCGGTCGTCATCGATACGAGCGCGCTCGACGCCGACGCGGTGTTCGCGGCGGCGCTCCGGGCCATCGCCGAAAAGCTCGCCGTCAACAAACGGTAAGACAAAAGGGCTTTCCTGCCACCGAGGATGACGGGCTTCGCCGCCGCGCCCGAGCTTGCCGGCGGACCGGTTGCGTTTCGCGCCCCGCGAACGCAACCGGCGTGGATCGGGGATCGAGTGGAGTTCGCATGACCGTTACCGATGTCGCCGGCAAGCCCAAGGAAAGTTTCGCCGCGCTTTTGAATGAATCGCTCGGCGCCAGCGCCGGGCTCGAAGGCTCGGTGATCAAGGGCACCGTCGTCGCCATCGAAAACGATACCGTGCTGATCGATGTCGGGCTGAAGGCCGAGGGCCGCGTGGCCCTGAAGGAATTCGCCGGGCCGGGACAAGAGGCCGAGATCAAGCCCGGCGACATCGTCGAGGTCTTCCTCGAACGGATGGAAGACAAGAACGGCGAGGCGCAAATCTCCCGCGACAAGGCGCGGCGCGAGGAAGCCTGGACGCTGTTGGAAAAGAGCTTCAAGGAAAATGAGCGCGTCAGCGGCGTCATTGTCGGCCGCGTCAAGGGCGGCTTCACCGTCGATCTCAACGGCGCCATCGCCTTCCTGCCGGGCAGCCAGGTCGATATCCGGCCGGTGCGCGACATCACCCCGCTTCTGAACGCGCCGCATCCGTTCCAGATTTTGAAAATGGACCGCGCGCGCGGCAATATCGTGGTCTCGCGCCGCGCCGTCCTCGAGGAAAGCCGCGCCGAGCAGCGTTCGGAATTGGTGGCGAGCCTCAAGGAGGGGCAGATTCTCGCCGGAGTCGTCAAGAACATCACCGATTACGGCGCCTTTGTCGATCTGGGCGGGGTCGATGGCCTCTTGCATGTGACCGATATCGCCTGGCGCCGGATCAACCATCCGTCCGAGGCCGTGAACATCGGGCAGAACGTCAAGGTCCAG
>JAATGI010000067.1 GCA_015654725.1 Rhodospirillales bacterium | reverse complement strand
TCCTGCGCGAACAGCTTAGCCATGAATTGCGGATGCGTGCGGGACAGGAAAATCTGCGGACCGCGCGCTTCCTCGCGCACGTCGTAGATATAGGCGCGCACCCGCTCGCCCTGGCGGAAATTCTCGCGCGGGATCAGCTCGTCGCGCCGCAGGATCGCCTCGGCGCGGCCGAGATCGACGATGACATTGCCGAACTCGACCCGTTTCACCAGGCCGTTGACGATGTCGCCCATCCGGTCCTTGAACTCGCGATATTGGCGCTGGCGCTCGGCGTCGCGCACTTTCTGCACGATGACGTTCTTCGCCGTCTGCGCCGCGATGCGGCCGAAATCGATCGGCGGCAGAACGTCGGTGAGAAAGTCGCCGACCGCCGCTTCCGGATTGAACCGCTTGGCGTCGGCGACCGTGATCTGCGTCGCTTCGTTCTCGACCGGATCGGCGACCTGGCGAAGACGCATCAATTTGATCTCGCCGCTCTTGCGGTCGATTTCGGCGCGGATATCGTATTCCTGGCCGTATTTGGAGCGGCCGGCTTTCTGGATCGCCTGCTCCATCGCCTCCAATACTTCGTCGCGATCGATGCTTTTCTCGCGCGCGACCGTGTCCGCGACTTGCAGCAATTCGGGGCGCGGATAACTCATTTGCGTCGCCATCGTTACCGTCTTTCCCTCGCGAAATACTTACGCCGCACGGCCGGGAGCGCTCGGGGCGAGCAGCTCGTCCGTGAGCACGAGCTTGGCGCGGGTGACCGTGGCGAGCGGCAAGCGGCAGGTCTCGCCGTCGATGCTCAGCGCCACGTCCTCGCCGGCCATGCCCAGGAGCCGGCCGCGAAACCGCCGCCGGCCCTCGACCGGCTCCCGCAACTCGATCTTGGCCTCGAAGCCGGCGAAGCGTTCGAAGTCCTCGCGCCGCACCAACGGTCGATCGATGCCGGGAGAACTGACCTCCAGGAGGTAGGACGACGCGATCGGGTCGGCGACATCGAGCAGGGCCGAAATCGCGTGGCTCAATCGCGTGCAGTCCTCGACGCCCATGGCGGCTTCGTCGATGCGCTCCGCCATCACCTGCAAGGTGGCGCGGCGACCGCCGCCCATGAAGGTGACGCGCACGACGCGATAGCCCATCGCCGCCATCGCCGGCGCGATCGCCGCCTCGATGGCCGCGATGTCGATCCGGCCCTCGGAATGAATGTCGCCTTCGCTCTCGCGTCGCATGCCAAGCTATATCCTAAAATAAAAAGGTGGGCCTCGGGCCCACCCTTCGATCCGCCCGACCTGACGGGCTATGGGACTCTGTTTTGCCGGGAATATAGTCAATTTGACGGGAGCCGCAAGGGAATGTGTCCTTGTGGCCGTCAAACGCCGGGCGGCGCGTGCCGGGGGCGCCTTGGCTTCGCGGCGCTTACCGCGGCCGGCGACGGAAGCGCAAAAAGGCCGGCGCGCGGCCCGCCTCGATCGCCTTTTGTTCGTAGCGCGTGGGCGGCCAGTCCGCCGGCCGCGAGCGCCAATCGGAGGGGCGACGCGCCAGCCACTCGAATTCGGGCGCCTCGAGGGCGGTGGCCAGCATCGCGCGCGAATAGTCGGCGTCATCGGTCGCGAGGCGCAGCTCGGCTTCGCCGCGCATCACCCGCGCCAATTCGCGCAACGTCGCCGGCGACACCATGCGGCGCTTGTGGTGGCGTTCCTTGGGCCACGGGTCGGGAAACAGAATAAAGGCGCGGTCGATCGAAGCGTCCGGCAGCGCCGACAGCAATAGCCGCGCGTCGTCGAGCAGGAGTCGGATATTGCCGAGATCGCGGCGCGCGATCGCGCCAAGCAATTTCGCCACGCCATTTTCAAAAATTTCGACGCCCAGCATGCCGATTTCGGGATGGGCTTCGGCCTGATCGGCGAGATGCTCGCCGGCGCCGAAGCCGATTTCGAGCCATAGCCGCTGGGGGTGCCCGGAAAAAAGACCGCTCGCATCGAGCCGTCCCGACGCGGGCACGGCGAAGCGAACCCGCGGCAAGAGTTGCGCCCAAAGTCGCGCGTGCAGCGGCTTGAGCTTGCGCCCGCGCCGGCGGCCGTGAATCATCCGCCGCGGCGGCGCCCGGTTATCGGCTTCGCTGTCGTCCATGGGCAAGCCATGGCCGCGGCGCGCCGCCGCCGTCAAGCCCGCATTACGATCGGTGAGGGGTAAGGCCGGCCTAGGCGGTGGTCGGGACCACGCCGGCGTTGGCGATCGCCTTGACCAGTTCGAACAAGCGGCGTCGGGTCTGCGGATCGACGACGCGATAATAGGCACGCACCAGCTCCAGCGTCTCGCGGCGCATCATCGGATCGTGCTCGTACCGCTCGGGCCCCGGTTCGCTCAATCCCACCACGTTTTCCGGCGCCGAGGATTTGATCGCCGGGTTGATATCGTCGAAAAAAAACGACACCGGCACGTCGAGGACGCGGCTCAAATCGAACAGCCGGCTCGCGCCGATGCGATTGGCGCCGCGTTCGTACTTTTGCACCTGCTGGAAGGTGAGGCCGATCGCGTGGCCCAGCCGCTCCTGGCTCATCCCCAACAAAGTCCGCCGCAATCGCACCCGCGAACCGACATGAACATCGACCGGGCTCGGCTTGTCCGACTTGCGCCGCCGCCGCCGTCCATCACCTTGATGGTCGCTCATTAATTTTCTTCCGCCTTGCCTATCGCGCTATCGAACATGATCTCTATTGCATGCAAGTGCATGAGGGTCAACCAAAAGAGCATTTACGCCGAAACGCTAATTAACCATATCAAATAAAGGCAAGAAGTTATGGTTAATTCCGGGAGACTCGAAGCACTAAAACGACAATGAATACTATTTGAAGCCCCACTAGTAATAAAAAATTTGCATCCCTGAACCGAGCATAGAGCGTGGGCGGCAAGGCCGCCGGCAGCGGCACGTCGAGATCGCCGATGGCATTGAGATCGAGCCGGCGCATCACCCGGCCATAGGGATCGATCGCAGCGGTAATGCCGTTGTTGCCGGCGCGCAGCAGCGGCAGGCCTTCCTCCACGGCGCGGACCCGCGCGATGGCGAAATGCTGATAAGGGCCCGAGGTGACGCCGTACCAAGCGTCGTTGGTGACGTTGAGCAACCAGCCGGGCCGCCGCGCGGGGTCGGTGACGTCGCCGGGGAAGATCGCCTCGTAGCAAATCAGCGGACCCGCGTCGGGCAAGCCCGGCAATGCGAGCGTGCGCGGACCCGGCCCGGCCGAGAAATCGCGCAAGCCGGGCGTGATCTTGGCGATCGGCAAGATGCCTCGCAGCGGCATATATTCGCCGAACGGCACGAGATGGAATTTGTCGTAGGTCGCGATCGCGGCGCCGTCTGGCCCGAGCGCCACCAGCCCGTTCCACACCTGCTCGGGCTGTGCCGGCGGCGCGTCGGTGCGTTCGTCCCCGGCGATGAGCAGCGCGCCCGAGGGCAAGGCCAATGCGATCGCCTGGCGGAGTTCCCGATCGCGCTCGAGGAAGGGCGGCGCCGAGGCTTCCGGCCAGACCACGGCGGCGATCGGCACCGTGCTCGCCGCCGCGCTCAGCGCCATCAACCGGCGGAAATTGTCGAGCTCCGCCGCTTGGTCGTTCTTGAGCGATTGCGGGATTGAAGGCTGCACCAGACGGATCGTGATATCGGGCAGCACCGCGGCGGGCGACGCCAGCCACAGCCGCGCCCCGCCCCCCAACATCGGCACCGCGATCAACAGCACCGCGGCGAGTCCGGCCCAGCCGCGGCCGCGATCGTAATCGCCGAGGCGCGCGGGCAAGCCGGCGGCGGTCACGGTGAGCAGCGACAGGCCGTAAATCCCGACCAGGGAGGTGACCTGCAACATCGGGTCCGAGCCGGGGAAGGCGCCGGACCAGCCATAGCCGATCAGATTCCACGGGAAGCCGGTCAGGACATGGCCGCGCAGCCACTCCGCCACGACCCAGGCGCACGCGATGACGAGGATGCGCGAGGTGCCGCGCAGCCCGAGCCGCCGCTTGGCTTCGTTGGCGGCGAGCAGGGCCGCGCCGGTGAACAGCGCCAATCCCGCTGGAATGCCCAGCACGGCGAAGGGCATCAGCCACCAGAACTGGGCGATATCGACCGTGAGGGCGACGCCGATCCAATAGAGCCCGGCGACAAAAAAGCCGAAGCCGAAGCACCAGCCGAGCAGAAATGCGTCGCCGCGACGGTCGCCGGCATCGGCGAGCCAGACCAGCGCCGTGAAGGAGACGACCAGCAACGGCGTCAGATCGACCGGCGGCAAGGCGCCCGCGGCAAGCGCGCCCATCAACGCCGCGAAGCCGAACCGGCGCCAGCCGGTGAGGCTCCGGGTCCAGGAGGCCCAGCCTTGCAGCGGCGCGAGCGGCCCCGCCACACGCAGCAAAAGCGACGTTTCGGAGGGCATCGGCGCCCGCTATGCCTCTTGCGGCTTTTCCACCGCCGGCGCCGGCACGCGGACGCGCAGCCGCTTGACGCGGCGCGGATCGGCGTCGAGCACTTCGAACTCGGCGCCGGAGGGATGCTTCACGATCTCGCCGCGGCCAGGCACCCGGCCCGCGAGCGCGCCGACGAGACCGCCCAAGGTCGTGACTTCTTCCTCGAGCGCCGGCATCTCGAAGCTCGGCCCGAAATAGGCTTGGAGCGCCTCGATCGGCGTGCGCGCGTCGGCGATGATGCTGCCGTCGGGCCGGGCGATGATTTTGGGCCGGTCGGCGTCGTCGTGCTCGTCCTCGATCTCGCCGACGATCTGCTCGATCACGTCCTCGATGGTGACCAGCCCGTCGATGCCGCCGAATTCGTCCACCACCAGCGCCATGTGGACGCGCGACAGGCGCATCTGCAACAGCAGGTCGAGCACCGGCAGCGACGGCGCGACGAACAGGACTTTGCGCACGATGCGGCCCAACGG
>JAATGI010000357.1 GCA_015654725.1 Rhodospirillales bacterium | reverse complement strand
GCCGACCGGCAGTCCCACCACCTTCGCCGCGCGGATATTGCCGCCGGAAATCCGCGCCGAAAATCCGAACACGGTGTGAAAGACGAGGAAATAGGCGATCACCGCGGCGATGATCCCGTAGGCGAAGCCCCAATGCACGCCGAGCCCGGGAATAACGCCGATCATATTGTCGTCGCCGATCGAATAGCTCGACGGCTTGTTGAGGCTGGCCGGGTCGCGCATCGGCCCCTCGACCATGTGATTCATGATGGCGATGGCGATGTAGTTGAGCAGCAGCGTCGAGATGGTCTCGTTGACGCCGCGATAATGGCGCAGCGCGCCGGCCATGGCGATCCACAGGCCGCCCGCGACCATGCCGGTGACCGCCATCACGATCTGAACCACCAGTGACGGCGCGCCGAGCACCGCCAAACCGGCCGCGGTCGAGAACAGCCCGCCCATCACCAAGGCACCCTCGCCGCCGATCACGACCATGCCGAGTTGCGCCGGCAGCGCCGTGCACAGCGCGGTCAGGATCAGCGGCGCCGCCCGCGTGAGCGTGTTCTGCCACGAGAAATAGGTGCCGAACGCGCCCTGGAACATATAGACATAGAGATCGAGCGGATTGACGCCGTAGAGCGCGACGAAGGCGCCGAATACGACCAACGCCACCGCGACGGCGAGGGCCGGGAGCACGAAGACTTCCGCCGCGCTCCCGAACCGGTCACCGAACAAGCGGCCGCCCACCGCCTTGGCACTGACATCCATTTGCACGAGCGGGAACCTCCGCCCCCGGTCACGAGGTCGAGCCAATCACCCCCGCGACCAGATAGCCCATCGATTCGAGTTGGATATCGGTCTGCATCAGGCCCGGGCCCGCGGGAATGACGGTATTGCCCTTATTGTCCTTCAGCCCGCCGCTATAGATGACGAAACTGCCGGCCAGGAACTTGGCCCTGACGTCGTCCGCCTGCTTGCGCGCCGCGTCGGTCACCATCGCGCCATAGGGCGAGGATTTGACCAGCCCTTCCTTGTAGCCGCCACGATAGAAGTTCGGGATGGAGTCGCCCTTCATCATGATGGTGACGTATTTGGGATAGAGATCTTCCCAATTCCATTCGGCCCCGGTGAGATAGGCCTGGGGCGCCAGGGCGGCCTGGTCGCAGTGATAGCCGCACACCATCGCGCCGCGGCCGGCCGCGGTCTGTACCACGGTCTTGGGTCCGTCGACATGCATGGTGATGACATCCGCGCCGGCATTGACGATGCTTTGCGTCGCCTCGGCTTCCTTGACCGGCATCGACCAGTCGCCGGTGAAGATCACCTGGGTGGTGATCTCGGGCTTGACCGATTGGGCGCCAAACGTGAAGGCGTTGATGTTGCGCAGCACCTGCGGGATCGGCTTGGCGGCGACGAAGCCGAGCTTGCCGGTCTTGCTCATATGGCCGGCGACGATGCCGCTGACATATTGCGCCTCGTCGATATAGCCGAAATAGGAGCCGATATTCTTGGGCATCGCCGGAACCCATAGGCCGGCGGCGTGCTCGAACCGCACCGCCGGATATTTCGGCGCCAGACGAAGGATATGCGGATCGAAATAGCCGAACGAGGTCGGAAACAGCAAGGACGCGCCGTCGAGATTGATCATCGACTCCATGGTCTTCTCGACCGCGTCGGTCTCCGGGACGTTCTCTTCCTCGGTCACCTTGACGCCCGCCATTTTCTTGACCGCGGCCGCGCCTTGGGCGTGGGCCTGATTGTAACCGTAATCGTCGCGCGAGCCGACATAGATGAAGCCGGCCACGAAATCGGCGGCCCGCGCCACACGCGGCAACGTCCCCGCCAACGCGATCGCGGCCGTTCCTCCGAGAACCTGCCGCCGAGACAGTTTGTCGAACCTCATTCGCTGCTCCCTGGTTTGGATGCCGCCGCTCGGCGGCCCAAGCCCGCCTAACGGGCTGCTGCATGGTGCGTCGCAAACCCCATGCCAGGGCCAATCCGCGCCAAAATCCGCGAAAATTCACGGGGAACACTTACGCTGATTAAAATTTAATCTAATCGTGACCCAATTGCATGCAATCTGGCGGATTACCTTTGTTTCGGCGCTCTCTACTCCGCAACTTGGACCGAAGCGCGAGGAATCACCTTGGTATACTCGTCGAAGGCACGTTGAATGCCCGAGACGTGGCGCCGCATTGTCTGAAAGGCGAGTTCGGCATTGCCGCGCAGAATGGCGCGCACCACCGCGTCATGCTCGGCATAGGAATCGGCGAGCCGCCCTTCGCTGCGGAATTGGATGCGCGACAGGGGCGAAAAGCGCCGCCGCATCGTCGCCATGGCTTCCTCGATCGCGGCGTTGTGGCAGCCATCCCGGATGGCGGCGTGAAAATCGACATTGGCGGCATGATACAGCTCGCTGTCGTTGCGGTGCACCAGACTGCCGCAATGATGATGCAATTCCTCGAGCTTGTAGCGCTCCGCCGCGTTCATCTTCAGGGCGCTGAGCCGGGCGCACACCGCTTCAAGCTCGGCCACGGCCTCGAACATCTCCACCAGCCGCGTGGTGGTGACCGAGGCGACCGCGGCGCCGGAATGAGCCTTGGTCTGCACCAGGCCGACGGCGGCGAGCTCGCGCAGGGCCTCGCGCACCGGCGTGCGCGACACTTCGAAGCGGCGGGCAAGGCTGGCTTCGTCGAGTCTGAACCCGGCGACCAGGCGTCCCGACAAGATGTCGTCCGCCAATGTCTCGCGGATGCGATCGACGCGCGTCGTTTTCACTTTGTTTCCCCAGCCCCTGAAGCGGCGCGAAAATCAAGGTGGATTTCCCCTGCCCTGTCAAGCTGGCCGCGTTCCATCGTTATTGAACGTTGCACGGATTATGCCGTCCCGCCAGGATGGCCGATAAGGAGTTCGTGATGGCAAAGCCGAGCGGGGAGCGCGCCCGCCTGATCGTGGGAATTTCCGGCGCGTCGGGGGCGATCTACGGCATCCGCGCGCTGGAATTGTTGCGCAAACTCCCGGTCGAAACCCATCTCGTGATTTCAGCTTCGGCCGAAATAACCATCGCGCAAGAGACGAAATACAGCGTCGCCGATGTTCGCGCCCTAGCCGATATCGTGCATGCCCGGAACGATCTGGCCGCGCCGATTTCGAGCGGTTCGTTCAAGACTCTGGGCATGATCGTGGCGCCATGCTCGATCCGAACCATGGCGGAGATCGCGACCGGCGTGACCTCGTCGCTGTTGTCGCGCGCCGCCGATGTCGTTTTGAAGGAACGGCGGCGGCTCGCGCTGATGGTGCGCGAGACGCCGCTCCATAGCGGGCATTTGCGGACCATGCTGCAACTCTCCGAAATGGGCGCGATCGTGGCGCCGCCGGTGCCGGCCTTTTACGCGGCGCCGCAAAGCGTCGACGCGATGGTGACGCAAAGCGGGGCGCGCATGCTTGACCTCTTCGGCCTCGATACCGGCGCGGTAAAGCGCTG
>JAATGI010000154.1 GCA_015654725.1 Rhodospirillales bacterium | reverse complement strand
GTTGGTGACGCGGTCGCGGGCCGAGGCGGCGTCAAGCGCGCGGGCGAAATAGCTTTTGATCGTCCGCCCGACCGTACCCGCGAGCAGCCCGGCGCCGAGCAGCACCACGCTTCGCGTCAGGTGAAAGCCGATCCCGTGGTTGAGATCGCTCGCGCGCCACGTCAGGTGCAGCATGACATAGGCCAGCGCGAACGATTCCACGGCGGCAACCGCGCCGGTGAAGGCCGACAGCACGAAATCGAGCCGCATCGTCGATAGGACAATGAACAGGAAATAGAGCTGAGATGGCCAGGACGTGAAGGCGGCCGACGGATCGACATATTCCGCCGCCAGAAGATAGATCAACAGGGTCGGGAAACTGGTTTCGATCAGGGTGTTGACGAAGCGACCCACCGTCGGAAACGCCCGGCCCCTGTGCGCCAGCCGGGTGAGAACGCCGGCCGCGAGCAGCTCATAGGCGATGAACGGCACGAATACGGAAACCGGCAGGCGCCACGGAATCGGTCCGTGAAAGATCGTGGCGGTGAAGCCCGGTGCCAGCGCCAGAACTGCCAAGGCGGCGGCAAGAATGACGGCAAAGACCCCGGCGAGATCCAGCATGCGCCGCCGTTCGCTGCGCACGACCTCGCGGCTCAGGAGCCGCTGAAAACCGTTATCGGCCGGATCAGCGGGCTGGTGCGGTTTCATCGGCGGAGACGCGAGAGATATTTGCGGCTCCGGCTCCTATGGTGCCTTCGCGACGCGCAATTCCAGACCCGCGCGCTTTTGCAAATAGCCGAGAACGTTGAACAGGTTTCGGGCCTGAGGATTGCCGCGCGGACCGAACATGCGAATGAGGCTTTTCGGCTGGGTGCCGGTCGCTTGACCGAGCTTTTCGAAGCCGACGGTCGCCTTGATATAATCGCGCAAAACCGCCTTGCCGGTATCGATATCGCCCTGGAGCAAGCTGTCGATGCCTTCGCGCAGCAGCGCTTCGGCGAATGCCGGATCCGCGGCGACGTGCTCTTGAACGAGTTCCTTGAAACTACGCGTCACAGCCATGCTTCACTCCTTTCAACCGGCGCCACGCGCGCGGCGCTTGTAGTCTGACCACATTGCCTTGGCCGCCGAGATGTCGCGCTGTTGACGTTTCTTCGTGCCGCCGATCAGCAAAATGACGAGCACCTGACCGTCGCGGCCGAAGTAGATTCGGTAGCCTGGCCCAAAATTGACCCGATATTCGAGCACGCTCTCGCCGACCGGTTTGACGTTCGACAGATTTCCTTGTTCCAGGCGCACAAGGCCGACCGAGACTTTGGCGCGCGCGGCGGGATCGAGCGCCGCGAACCAATTGGCGAAAGGACTTCGCCCGTCCGCGGCCAGGTAGTAACGCAACTCAAGCATCGCATTAGGTAACACAAGTGTTACCCTAAATCAAGGCCGGCTCATTTGTTCGAGGGTAACAACCTTCGTGCTCGTAACGGCCGCACCCTTCGCATCAACCAATAGAGGATCGAGCCGGATCGAGCCGATTTCGGAATCGGCGCGCAGGATCGCGCCGAGGCGAGCGATGATCGCGCAAGCGGCGGCGAGGTCGCGGCCCACGAATAGCGACGCACCAGGAAGCGCCCGCAGTTCGCCGGCGATATTTTCCGCGTCGAGATCGGGCGGCAGGATGACCGTATCGGGCAATACCTTTTGCCACTCGCCGCCGAAACCGATTTCGAGGATCGGCCCCCATTCGGGATCGCGGGTCGCGCCGACCACCAAAGCAAGCACCTCGCCACCCCCGGTCCGATCCGGCGCGCTCAGGCTCGCGAAATAATCCTTCGGCACGTCGGTTTGCGCTGCCGCCGGCCGCGCCAAGGCCCGCGCGTAATGGGTGAGATAAGCAAGGGCGCGCAGTGCCCGCTCGGGCGAGGCGAAAAACGGCACGCCGCGCGCGCGGCATTCCACGATCAATTCGGGCGCGGTGCCGCCATCGAAGGCGAGATTGGTCATGATCACCGGCTTGGTCGCGCCCTTGACGGCGTTCAGGACGCGCTGGCCCTTGGCGAGGCCGAAGCCGGTGGTGCCCAGGATCGGCGCCAGCAACAAGCTGCCGATGCGCGGATCGGCGAGCAGGAGCGGCAGCGACTTGTCGTACATCTCCGGCTCTTTCACCGCCTGCGCCGTCATGTCGAGCGGGTTCGAGGGCGGCGCAAAGACCGGCATCACCGGCACCAGCTTTTGGTAAATGTCGGGCGAGAATTTCGGCAGATCGATGCCGATGCGCTCGGCGTAATCGAGGGCGAGGCCCTTGAAGGCGCCCGAATCCGCCATCACCGCAGGCCCCATCGTTGGCGGCGCCGGGAAATACATCAGCAGCTCGGCGACATCGAGGAGTTCCTCGACCTTCTCGACCAGCACCACGCCGGCGCGCCGGGTCAAGGCGCGCATGGCGCGGTAGTTGCGGGTGACGGAATAGGTGTGGCTGATCGCGGATTCGCGCGAGATCGCGCTCTCCCCCGGATGGAGCATGACGATGGGCTTGGCCAAGGCCCGCGCTTTGCCCGCCAATTCGAGAAAGCGCGGCGGATCGCGCAACTGCTCGGCATAGATCGCGATCGCCCGCACCGCCGGATCCTCGAGCATGAAATCGAGATAATCCTCGCAAATGAGTCCGGCTTCGTTGCCCGAGGAAATGCTGTAAGAGACATCGAGGCCGCGCGCCTGGATGACGTTGCGGAAAATGCCGGCGAGCGCGCCGCTTTGCGCGACGATGCCGAGGGTCGGCCGGTCGCCCGAGACCCTGCGCCCCTCCGCCATGCCGAAGGTCAGCGGCACGCCGCCCGGCAGCGAATTGGTGACGCCGAGGCAATTCGGCCCGACGATGCCCATTTCGGCCGCGTCGGTGACCTCGCGAATGCGGGCCTGCGCGACAATGCCGGCGCCGCCCACTTCGGCGAAGCCGGCGGCGAAGATCAGCACATTGCCCATGTGTTTACGCGCGCAGGCCTCGACCGCCTCGACCACGGCGCGCTCGGGAATGCACAGCACCACGACATCGACGCCGTCGGGCAAATCGTCGATGGTCCGCACGCAAGGCCGGCCGAACACCTCGGTGCGGTTGCGGCTGACGAGATGGAGCGCGCCGGCGTAACCGACCTTGTCCAGATTGCCGATAATGTTGCCGCCGGGCTGGCCCGGCTCGGGCGAGACGCCGACAATGGCGATCGAGCCCGGCCGCATCAGCCGCGCGACGGCATTTCGCCTATACGAACCGGCCATCCGCATCTCTCCCTTCCCTTTTTTCCTGTTGGTTTTCGCGCCGGAACCATGGAGCTAAACGATATAACAGTTCGTACCATCGCGCGCCGTTTGATGGCACGAACATAATGAGGAAGGTCTAGATGCCCGGTCCATCGCTCGCCCGCCATACGCCGCCGTTTCGCGCCGACCAGGTTGGCAGCTTGCTCAAGCCCCAGGCGCTGATCGAGGCGCATCGCGCGCGCGACAAGAAGGAAATCTCGGAAGAGGCCTTTCACGGCGTCGAGCATGAGGCGATTCGCCAGGTGGTGAAGCTTCAAGAGGAGCTCGGGTTCAAATCCGTGACCGATGGCGAATATTCGCGCGCCGGCTGGCAGCGCGATTTCCTCACCAGCTTCGCCAACGTCAAGATCGTGCCGAGCAAGGTGAAGATGCGGTTTCACACCGAGGAGGGCGAGACCGAGATGGTACCGCCCGGCCTGTTCGTCGCCGGCAAGCTGTCGCGGCCGCATCCGATTTTCATCGACGCCTTCAAGTTCCTGAAATCCGTCGCGCATGCGGTGCCGAAACTCACCATCCCGTCGCCGTCGCTGATGCATTTTCGCGGCGGGCGCCAGGCGGTGGACGAGACCGCCTATCCCGACATGGAGGAATTCCTGGCCGATCTCGCCCGGGTCTATTCCGAGGAGATCGCCGATCTCGGCCGCAATGGCTGCACCTATCTTCAAATCGACGAGACCAATCTCGCTTATCTGTGCGATCCGAAATTGCGCGAGCAGGTGCGCGCCATCGGCGAAGACCCGGACAAGCTGCCGCATACTTACGCCAAGCTCATCAACGCCGCGATCGCCGGCAAGCCCGCGGGCATGACCGTGTGCATGCATCTCTGCCGCGGCAACGCCAACAGCGCCTGGGTCGCCGAGGGCGGCTACGAGCCGGTGGCGGAAACCCTGTTCAACGAGATCGACATCACCGGTTATTTCCTCGAATATGATTCGGCGCGCGCCGGCGGCTTCGAGCCACTTCGCTTCGTGCCCAAGGGCAAGGTCGTGGTGCTCGGCCTGGTCACGACCAAGAAGGGCAAGCTCGAAACCAAGGACGCGTTGAAGCGCCGGATCGACGAGGCGGCGAAATTCGTGCCGCTCGATCAATTGGCGTTAAGCCCGCAATGCGGTTTTTCCTCGACCCTCGAAGGCAACAAGATCACGGTCGAGGAAGAGATCGCGAAATTGAACCTAATCGTCGACGTTGCTCGGGAGGTATGGGGTGACTAGGCATGTCCTTCAGCAAGGATCCATATTTGTCGTCGTCCCCGCGAAAGCGGGGACCCAGAGCAACCGCTCGTCGCTCGCCCTGGACCCCGGCTTTCGCCGGGGTGACGAATAAGGATTAGGAGACAGGGAGAATCGCGATGGCACAATTCGCCGCCGCTTTCGGTTCCTCGCACAGCGTGATGCTGGTGTGCCAGGAGGAAGACTGGATTTCAAAATTCCCGCCTTCCGACAAGCGCATGACACATCACGATTTCAACGGCGATTTGATTTCCTATGACGATCTGGTGGCGAAGTTCGCCGACCGCGCGGCGCCGCTGATCACGCCGGGCGCCATCGCCGAGCGCTTTCGCCGCACCCAGGCGGCGATGGATCGCGAGCGCGACGAAATCAGGAGCGCCAATCTCGACGCGCTCATCATCGTCGGCGACGACCAGCATGAATTATTCCCGCCGCACCACAATCCCGCGATCGCGATCTATTACGGCGACACCATCCGCAACCGGGCGGCGCGCACCGACCTGCCGCCCGACGATTGGTATCACCGCGCCCAGCAGCGCCGCCGCGAGGACGGGCAGGATGTCGATTATCCGGTCCATGCCGGCTTGGCGCTCCATCTCATCAAGGGGCTGAGCGAACGCAATTTCGACATCTCCGCCTTCAACAAACTGACCGAGGGCCAATCCGAGGGCCACGCCTATTCCTTTATCCATCGCCGCTATCTGAAGGGCTATCCGCTGCCGATCGTGCCGATTTTCGTCAACACCTATTACGACCCGAACCAGCCGACGCCGGCGCGCTGCATCGAACTCGGCAAGGAAATCGGCAAGCTGATCGAGAGCTTTCCCGAGAATATCCGCGTCGGCTTCCTGGGCTCGGGCGGCCTGTCGCATTTCGTCGTCGACGAGAAGCTGGATCATGGCGTGATCGACGCCCTGAAGCGCAACGATCTCGATTGGCTGGCGAAGCTCTCGCCGAAGCGGTTGCAAGCCGGCACCTCGGAGATTCGCAATTGGCTCGTGGTCGCGGGCGCGGCCGCGGGCACGACGATGAAAATTTCCTGGGCCGATTACATCCCGGGCTATCGCACGCCGGCGCTGACCGGCACGGGCTTGGGTTTCGTGCGGTGGTCCTGAATAAATCGAGGGAGGCAATTCATGCGTCAGAAAAGCATTCATCTACCCGGTGTCGCGCATAACGCGCCGATCCCCTTGGGCGCGCGCGTCGGCCCGATCCTGGCGACGGGCGGCGTCGGCGGCATCGATCCCGCGACCGGCAAGGCGCCGGCCGACGCCGAGAGCCAAGCCAAATTCGCCTTCCAGAACATGGGCAACATCCTCAAGGAAGCGGGGATGGATTGGGGCGACGTGGTGAAGCTCACGGTCTTTCTGGTCGATGACGCGCACCGCACCGTCATCAACAAACACTGGCTCGAGATTTATCCCGACGAGCATCATCGGCCGGCGCGGCATTCGCTGGTGATGCCGCTGCGCGGCGTGCTGCTGCAGCTCGAAGTGCTCGCGGTCGCCAAGGACGCTTGAGCCTGATCCGGAATTAAGCGGCGCTTCAGAAAAGCCGCGACTTGGGGGCGCCTTCGGGCGCCCTTTTTTTATCCGTATCCGCAAGCCCGATACGTTTGACACCTGTCACCTGTAACCTTACGCTTATCGCCAATGATAAGGCGGATTCGCCACAAGGGCTTGAGCCGGTTTTTTCGAGATGGGGATGCGAGGGGAATCGATACGCGGCAGGCGACGAGGCTCCGCGTCCTGCTCACGGCCCTCAACGCCGCCACGCGTCCGGAGCACATGAATCGGCTGCCCGGCGCGCGGCTCCACCCGCTCAAAGGCGGCCGGAAAGGCCAATGGGCGGTCGCGGTATCGGGTAATTGGCGGCTGGTGTTCGAGTTCGATGGCGAAGACGTAACCAATCTCGATTTGGTGGACTATCACTAAAGGATGGACAGCAATGGAACTGCGTGACCCGGCTCATCCCGGCGAGGTGATTCGCGAATTGTGTCTCAAGCCCTTGGGATTGACGGTGACGGAAGCGGCCCAGGCTCTCGGCGTGACGCGCAAGGCGCTGTCCGACCTGTTGAATGGACATAGCGGGCTGTCGATTGACATGGCCATTCGCCTCGAAAAAGTCGGATGGAGCACCGCCGATCATTGGCTGCGGATGCAGTTGCAGCACGATTTGTCGGCGGCGCGCGGACGCGCAAATAAGATCAAGGTCCGAAAACGGTTCGTGGCAGTGGCCCCGAAGGCCGCTTGAGGGCGACTTTGGGGGGCGCCTCCGGGCGCCCTTTTTTGTCCGCCGCCGAAATAGAAGAAAGTTTGAACCGCCAAGACGCCAAGGCGCCAAGACTCCGCACACAACCTCCCCGCCGAACCATACCGGCGGAAGCCGGCATCCACGGCAAATGTGGACCCCGACTTTCGTCGGGGTGGCGATTCGATAAATTCAGAATGAACGTGGCGCCTCGGTGCCTTGGCGGTTCAAATTTTGCTTTTTGAGCGGGATCAGATTTCCGTCACCCGATCCGGGATCGTGTTGGGCGCGCCGGGCTGGGGCGGGAAGTGCGTCGCCAACAGCGCCGCGCCGGCATCGACCGCGCCGATCAGCGCTTCGGCGACGCGGCCGGCCTTAATCGCCGCCACGAAATCGGCGACGATCTGTTGCCATGCCGTCTCGGGAATTTTCGCCGCGATGCCGCGATCGACCAGGATTTCGACATGGCGTTCGGCCTCGGATACGAACAGGAGAAGCCCGACATCGCCCGGCGTGCGGTCATGCACCAGGGCGGCGAATTCGAGCCGCGCCAGCCGCGCCGCATGGCTTTTCCTGACCCGCGCCGGCACGCAGCGAAAGCGCAGCGGCTTTAGATGAAGAATCAAATCGGCGGCGATAAACAGCACCGCTTCGATAACGACGACCCATAGCGCCGCCAGATCGGACCAGATGAGCGCCGCCAGATCGCCGACAATGAGCGCGATCAGCGCCGACCACAGGATCGGATAAAGCGCGTAGTCGTCGCTGGCGTGGGCGACCACGAGCGCGAATTGCGCGGCGGTACGCGTTTCCGCCGCTTTGACCGCGGCCTCGACCCGCGCGCGATCGGCGTCGTTCAAGCCCATCATGGCGCTCACCAGCCTCCCGAGGCGCCGCCGCCCCCGAACGAACCGCCGCCCCCGCTGAAGCCGCCGCCGAAGCCGCCGCCACCACCGCCGAACCCGCCCCGCCCGCCGAAGCCGCCGCCCAGCGCATACATGCCGAGCCCCGCCGCGAGGAACGGATGGTGCCGCGACAGCCGCGCGAAGACGAAGATGAAAAAGACCAGGAAAATCAGCCACGGGATGAAGGCCAAACTGCTCCCGCGCGCTTGCGGTGCAACGGGTATCGCGGCACTGGCGCCGTTCCAGCCGAGCACCTGCAACATCGCCGCGGTGCCGGCGACGATGCCCTGTTCATAATTGCCCTGGCGGAACGCGGGCAGAATGTCTTGGTTGATGATGGTGGCGCCGATGGCGTCGGTCAGCTCGCCCTCGAGCCCATAGCCGACCTCGATCCGAACCTTGTGCTCATTGGGCGCCACCAGAAGGATGGCGCCGGTGTTCTTGTCCTTCTCGCCGATGCCCCAGGCACGGCCGAGCCGATAGCCGTAATCCTCGATCGTGTCGCCTTGCAGACTCGTGACCGTCGCGACCACGACCTGGCGCTTGGTCGTTTGCTCGAATTGTGCAAGCCAGCCGGTGATTTGGTTTTGCGCGGCCGGCGACAACAAGCCGGCCTCGTCCATAACGCGGCCGGTGAGCTGGGGAAACGTCAGGTCGGCGGCGAGCGCGTGACTCAGCGGCGCCAGCGCGAGCAGCACGATTCCAAGGAATTTCACCATACCGGCGAAAGCCGGTATCGATCGGAGAAATGGACCCCGGCTTTCGCCGGGGTGGTGAATATCCAAATCGCCGGTCGCGTTCAAAACTTAACCTGCGGGGTCTTCTGGTCTTCCTCGGCGATGGTGAAGGTCTCTTTCACCTTGGCGTCGGGATAAAGCAGCGCCGCGATCCAGCGGCCCGGAATGGTGCGCAGCTCGGTGTTATAGGCCTGGACCGCGAGAATATAGTCGCGCCGCGCCACCGCGATGCGGTTCTCGGTGCCTTCCAATTGCGATTGCAGCGCCAGGAAATTCTGGTTCGATTTCAGGTCCGGATAATTTTCGCTGATCGCCAGGAGCCGGCCGAGCGCGCCGCCGAGTTGGGCCTGATTGGCCTGAAATTGCTTGAAGGCGTCGGGATTGCTGAGGATGTCGTCGGGCAATTGCATCTGGGTCGCCTTGGCGCGTGCCTCGGTGACGTCGGTCAGAACGGTTTTCTCCTGCGCCGCGTAGCCCTTCACGGTCTCGACCAGGTTCGGCACCAGATCGGCGCGGCGTTTGTATTGGTTCAGCACCTCGCTCCACGTCGCCTTCACCTGCTCGTCGAGCGTCGGGATTTTGTTGACGCCGCAGCCCGACAATCCCACCGCTACAAAAACCAGCAGCAGGAATTGCGCGCCGCGCGCCCGCCAATTGCCGATCATGCCTGTTCTCCCATGAAATCGAACTCAGACCGCCTGCCGCGACGGTGCCGCGCGGAAATGCGGCATCACCTCCTCGACGAACAGGCCGAGCGAGGCGGCGCTTTCCTCATAGGGCAGATCGCCATAGGCGAAGCGGGCGAGAAAATAGTTGGCGCCGCAATCGGCGACCAGCTTCTCGATCTGCTCGCGCACCTGCGCGGGCGTGCCGGCGATGACGAGACGTTGGCGTCCGAAGGCGCCGCCCTGATCCTGCGCCGGCACCATGGGGACGAATTTGCGCCACGGATGGGCGAAGCTCCTGTACCAGCCCTCGTAGCCGAATTCGGCGCGTTCCTTGGCGCGCTGTTCGTTGTGATCGACATACAGATGCGCGCCGACCGAGAGCTTCGGCATTTTCTTGCCGCTCGCGCCATGCGTCTCGGTCCAGAGCTTCTTGTAGAGGTCGGTCATCGGCTTGGTGAGGTTGGCGGGACGGTTGAAGCCCAGATTCATGTTGAGGCGCGCGCCGTTGGCGACGCCCTCGGCGTTGCCCGGCGCCTGCCACAGCGGCGGGTGCGGAAGCTGATACGGCTTCAGCACGATCGGCACCTCGCGGCATTGGAAATATTTGCCTTCGTAGCTGACATTGTCCTTGGTCAGCGCGGCCAGAACGACGTCCCAGGCCTCGCGGAAAATCGCGCGCGACTGCAGATGATCGATGTTGAAATAGCCGATCTCGAACGGCGAGACCCCGCGCCCCAATCCGATCTCGAAGCGGCCATGCGTCAGATGATCCATCATGCAGATCTCTTCCGCGAGCCGCAGCGGGTGATAGGCCGTCATGATATAGACCAGCGTCGCGAAACGCAGCCGCTCGGTGATCCGCGACGCCGCCGCGAGGAATACGTTGGGCGACGGCGACAGGCCCAAGGGCGTGAAATGATGCTCGGTGACATGGAAGGCGTAGAAGCCCGCCTTGTCATAGGCCTGAATCAGCTTCAGCCGGCTGTCGAAGGTTTCGTGAATCGGCCGGTTCTGCTGGTCGATGTGATCGACGGCGCCGAATTCGAGTTCCATTGTTGTCTCACTGTTGGGGGCGGGGAACGCGCATGGTCAAGGCGCCGCCATCGACGGGAATGACCGTGCCGTTGATGAAGCTCGCGGCGGGCGAGGCGAGCAGCAGCGCCAGGCCCTTCAGCTCGTCAACTTGGCCGATCGTGCCGCGCGGGATGATACTGGCGAAGCGTTTCGCACCCTCGGGGAACTTGTCGAGCGCGCCATCGCCGATATGGGTATAGGTCGGCCCCGGTGCCATCACGTTGACGATAATGTTATGGGGCGTCAGTTGCCGCGCCGCCATGCGGCCCAAATGCTGGATCGCGGCTTTCGACATGGAATAGGCGTAGGACGTCAGCTCCGAGGCGAGGCCCGCGATCGACGAGATGATGATGATGCGCCCGTATTTATTCGGGATCATGCGCTGCGCCGCCAACTGCACCGTGCTGACCACGCCGTGCTGGTTGATCGCGATCGTGTCGAGATATTTCTGCAACGGCAGGGTCTCGATCATGCCCGCGGGCGAGACGATGCCGTGGCCGTCGCCGATGCCCGCGTTGGCGACGGCGATATCGAGCTTGCCCCATTTCGCCACCGTCGCGTCGAACGCCGCCTTGAGCGCGTCATAGTCGGTGACATCGGCGACCATGCCCTCGACGGCGAACCCCGCCGCCTTGAGCCGCGCCACTTGCGGATCGAGCGTCGCGGCGTTGCGGCTGGTCAGCATGACCTTGGCGCCGTGCTCCGCCAATATTTCGGCGTGTGCCAGGCCGATTCCGTTTGCGGCGCCGGTGATCAGCGCGACATGGCCGGTGAGGTCGAACATTTCCTTCGCGTTCATCGCGTCCTCCCTCAGAACAGCCGCATTTGTGAACTGCCGCCATCGATCATGATGACGTCGCCGGTGATATAGCTCGAAGCTCCCGAGGCGAGCAGCAACGCCAGCCCCTTCATCTCCTCGGTCTCGGCCATGCGGTTTAGCGGCACCATCTGCGCCCAGCGCGCGATCGCCTCGTTATTCTTGCGGAGATAACCGTTGCCGATATTGGTGATGAACGGGCCGGGCGCGATGGCGTTGACCAGGATGTTGTGCGGCGCGAGCTGGCGCGCCAGCGGCTCGACCAGGTGCGCGATCGCCGCTTTCGACATGCCGTAGGCATAGGACGTGCCCTCGGCAAACAGGCCGGCCACCGACGCGGTCACGATGATGCGGCCGTATTTGCGCGGGATCATATGCTGGGCGGCAAATTTCGCCGTGGCGAAGGCGCCGTTCTGGTTGACCGCGATGGTATTTTTGTAGTTCTCAAGCGACATGTTCTCAATGCCGCCCTCGGGCGTGAACATGCCGGGGCCGCCGCCCATGCCGGCATTGGCGAAGCAGACATCGAGCCGGCCATGCTTCTTGGCGACATCGCCGATCGCCGCTTCGAGCCGGTCGAATTGCGTGACATTCGCGACCGCGCCCTCGACCTTCCAGCCGAGACCCGTCATGCGCGCGACCTCGGTTGCGAGCGCGGCTTCGTTCATATCCATGATGGTGACGGCGGCGCCATGCTCGGCGATCACCTCGGCCATGGCGAGGCCGATGCCCGAGGCGCGCCCGGTAACGATGGGGGCCGGCCCCGCCATGTCGAACATCTGATTGGCTTTCACCCGAACCTCCCTGACGACGCGCGGCATCCTAAGCGGCGCGCGCGGGATGATCCAGTCCGCTAGGGCAGTTCGTAGCCGATGGCGGCCTCGATCGCGCAGGTCTTGCGCACGGCCGGGCGCGCCATCATGCGGTGGTAATGCGCGGCCAGGTTGGGGAACGCGTCGGGCGCGGGATGGAACGCGTTGGCGAAGCGCCAATAAAGGCGGAAGAGATGGATGTCGGCGATCGAATAGCGGCCGAGCGCCCAGTCGTGCGCGCCGAGCCTGCCATCCGCGACGGCCCACACCGCGCGAACGTGGTCGGCGCCCTGATGGCGCGCGGAATGGATGGTCGAGGCGATGAACGACATCCAGGACAACGCCCGCGCCTCGGCGTCGAGATCGCCGGGCGGCAGCAGTTCCGCCTCGGGAAAGCGCTTCGCCAGATAAAACAGAATCGCGGCGACCTCGGTCAGCGGCCGGCCGTCGATCAGCAGGGTCGGCACCTTGCCTTCGGGATTGAGCGCCAAATAAGCCAGCGCGCGCTGTTCCTTCTTGGCGAATGACAGCGACTTGGCCTCGAACGGCGCGCCGATTTCATGGAGCGCGATATGCGGCGCCATCGAACTGGACCCAGGCGCGAAATACAAGGTGAGCATCGGCATCTCCGATCGAGGCGATGCCGCACTATATTCCGGCGGCACCGCCGCCGGTCAATCGGGTGATCGCGACCGTGCTACGCCACGAATTTGGCGAGCGGCTCCCAATACATTTTATGCCAGCCGCCTTCGAGCATTTCCTCGCTGCCGTCGGGCGCGCCGGAATGTTCGAGCGCGAGCTTCGAGCCCTTGCCGTCGGCGGCGAGCTCGAATTTCACGATCGAATAGTGGCCCTCGGGCCAATTGCCGGCGCGCCAGGCCTGGACGATGCGCTGGCCGGGCACCAGCTCGAGATTGGTGCCGACGATCATGCCGCCGAAGGCGTTGACCGCGCCGCCGACCTTGGCGTCGATGGTCGCGGGCGCGCCGGTAAATGCCGCGAACGACGTCGAATCGAGCAGCGCGTCATAGACTTTCTTCGGGCTTGCGGCGAATTTCACTTCCTGGCGAATCGTCTTTGCCGTCATGGCGACCGGGCCTCCTGGTTCGGGTTGAATTGATTAACCGAATGGTTTAATTTATTGCCGGAGTTTTCCGATGCCGTCAAGCGCGCAACGCAAGGCCACTGCCGAGGACAGCTTGGATCGGGTGTTTCACGCGCTGGCGGACCGCACGCGCCGGGCGCTGCTGGCGCGCCTCGCGCAAGGGCCGGCGCGCGTCACCGACCTTGCCGCGCCCTTCGCCATGTCGCTGCCGGCGGTATCGAAGCATCTGAAGGTGCTCGAATCCGCCGCGCTGATCGAACGCGCGGTCGATGGCCGGGTTCATCGCTGCGCCATCGCGGCGGCGCCGCTCAAGGACGCCGGCCGCTGGCTCGAGCATTATCGCGGCTTCTGGGAGGAGCGGCTCGAGGCGCTGGCCCGCTTCGTCGAGGCGCCGGCGAAACCAAAGCGAGGCCGGCGATGAGCGACCTCACCCTCTTGGTCCGGCGCACCATTCGCGCCACGCCCGAGCGCCTGTTCGCGGCCTGGACCGATCCGGAGCAGCTTCGTGTCTGGTGGGGACCGGCGCACGTCGTCTGCGCCGCGGCGGAAGTCGATCTGCGCGTCGGCGGCCGTTACCGCCTCGCCAACCAATTTCCCGACGGCAGCGTGTGGTGGATCAGCGGCGTCTTCGAGGCCGTGGCGCCGCCGCGGCTCTTGATCTATTCCTGGGAATTGGCGCCGGGCGAAATCGCGGCAGGCGGAACGGCGCCGCCGGCGCAAGCAACGGAACGCGTCACCGTGCGCTTCGAGCGGCGCGGCGACGCCACCGAAGTGATCGTCCAGCACGAGCGCATCGCCGACGAAGCGGCGCGCGTCTCGCACCAACAGGGTTGGTTCGGCTGTCTCGACGGGCTGGTGGAGTTGGTCGAAGCGCTATAGGGCGAAGCCCCATTTACTCGGATTTTTGAACAATTCCGTCATTCCCGCGGAAGCGGGAATCCAAGGCAACCGCGACTCGTTTGCCCCTGGACCCCTGCTTCCGCAGGGGTGACGATAAAGTGACTGAAGTCGATGGGGTCTTATCCTGGTTCTTGAACCTACATCAGCGCCCGAACTCGCGCCCGGCGCCGTCGTCTGCGTCGATCTCGACGGCACGCTCTATCGCGGCGACCTCAATGTCGAATTGGGATTGCATCTGCTGGCGCGGCGGCCCTGGCTCGCGCCGATGTATGTGCTGTGGGAGCGGCGCGGCCGCGCCGTGCTCAAGGCCGAGATCGCCAAGCGCGCCGCCTTCGATCCGGCGCGGGTCCGCTATAACGCATCGCTGCTGGCCTGGCTGCGCGACCGCAAGGCGGCGGGCCACAGGCTCGTGCTGGCGTCGGGCGCGGATCGCGGCATCGTCGGTAGCGTCGCCGCTTATCTCGGCCTGTTCGATGAATATCTGGGGAGCGACGGGCGAATCAATCTCATCGGCGAGAACAAGCGAGCGGCGCTGGCGGCGCGCTATCCCGGTTTTGCCTATGTCGGCAACAGCAAGGTCGATATCGCGGTATGGCGCGGCGCCAGCGCCTGTTACCTGGTGGCGTCCAGCCCGGCCTTCGCCGCCGAATTGTCGCGGCGGATTAAATTTACCCGCATTTTCCCGCGCGAATGAGCGCCACGACGCTCAAGCGTCGAATTTCTCCTCGCGCCAGAAGCCGAGCTTTTCGTGGACGCCCTGGTCGGAATAGCTGAACAGGACGGCGTCTTCGGCCGCCTCGTGGCGGCAAATTTCCCAGCTCGGCACCACCACGATATCGAGCGGTCCCCAGGCAAATGTCCGCGTGGCCTCGCCTTCGCCGACGACGGTCTTGCCGCCGCCTTCGACGCACACGAACACGGTGCTCGCCGTCGAGCGATAGGGCGCGGTCTTGAAGCCCTTGGGCAGAAGCTGGATAAAGGTGGCGATGGTCGGGATGGCGTAATCGCCGGTCTTCGGATTGGCGTATTTGAGCTTGAGCCCGTGCCACGGGCTCCATTCATTCTCGCGGCGCATTTGTTCCAGCGCCTCGCGCGTGCGGTCGTAGCGGTAATTGAACACGGGCGAGGTCGGGCGGCGGTAGGAATCCTCGACCGGCAGCAGATTGGCGCCGTAGCGCGCCTCGGAATCGCCTTCGGGCCGGGACACCCGGCCGGCCGCATCGGAGCCCGAGCCTTCGCGGAAGCTCGCCTCGAAGAGTTTAATCATGTGCATGTCGAGCCCGTCGAGCCACACCATCGGCCCGGTGCCGACATTGCCGTGATCGTGCCAGGTCCAGGACGGGGTGATGACGAAATCGCCCGGGCGCATGAAGGTGCGCTCGCCATCGACCGAGGTGTAGGCACCCTCGCCTTCCAGGACGAAGCGCAGCGCCGCTTGCGTGTGCCGATGCGGCGCCGCGATCTCGCCCGGGAGAATGATCTGCAGGCCGCCGAACAGGCTCTTGGTGATGCGCGATTCGCCCGGCAAAGCCGGGTTTTCAAGGACAAGAACGCGGCGTTCCGCTTCCTTCGCGGTGATGAGCTCGCAGGCTTCGAGGAGATGGGGCTTCAGCTCGGCATAGCGCCACAGATGCGGCACGATCGCGGTTTCCGGCGTCGCGGTGACGAGCTTGTGCAGCACTTCCCACAGCGGCGCCAGATTGCGCTCGCCGATGCGGCGGTAAAATTCCCGCCGGGCCGGATCGATGTTATGCGTCGCATGAACGGTCATGCCGCGTCTCCTTTTCCGTCCTAAGCGTGGGCTTCTTCATGCCATACTAGGCCGCCCTAAGCCAATGGAGGAGACATGGCCGAATCCGCACTCATGGTCGGCGCCGGCAGCGGCCTTAGCGCCGCGCTGGCGCGGCTTTGCGCCAAGGAAGGCATGAAGGTCGGGCTGGCCGCGCGCGAGACCGCGAAGCTCGAACCGTTGCTGGCGGAAACCGGGGCCAAGGCCTGGGCCTGCGACGCCACGGTCCCGGAGCAGGTGACGGCGTTGTTCGCCGCCGCCGAGGGCGTGATCGGGCCGCCCGACCTCGTCATTTTCAATGCCAGCTACCGCACGCGCGGTCCCGTGGCCGAACTCGATGCCGAGGAAGTGCGGCGCACCCTCATCGTCAGCGCCTTTGCCGGCTTTCTCGTCGGGCAGGAAGCGGCGCGGCGCATGTCGTTGCGCGGCCATGGCACCATCATCTTCACCGGCGCCTCGGCGAGCGTGAAGGGCTATGCCAAATCGGCGCCGTTCGCGATGGGCAAGTTCGCGCTCCGCGGCCTGGCGCAAAGCATGGCGCGCGAGCTGCAGCCGCATAACGTCCATGTCGCGCATGTGGTGATCGATGGCGGCATCGCCAGCCCCGCGCGCGGCAACGATCGCGGACCGGACGCCATGCTCGAACCCGACGCGATCGCCGCCAACTATCTTCACTTGCATCGACAGCAGCGCTCGGCCTGGAGTTGGGAGATCGAGCTTCGGCCGTGGGTCGAGCACTTTTAGGCAAAAAAATGGGCCGTGTTAGCCACGGCCCAAGTTTAGGGAGGAAACGCCTCGAGAGGCGTTCACGTCTGACTTGGTAAGCGACGCGAAAAACGGCAACACGTTGGCAGCGCATGGCCGTGTTGCACCGCACGCAAGCGCGGCCGCGGCTGCGCTGGATACCGCGATCGCGCCGCCGCGGCTCGAAGCGGTGCCGTTTTTCGCCGGCATGGCTCCCGCGGCGCTCGCCAGCATCGCCGACGAAATATCGTGGTTCGATCTGCCCGGCGGCACCATCCTGTTCGCCGAAAAAGAACCGGCCGACGCGTTTTACGTCGTGTTGAGCGGCATATTGGGCATCGAGCGCAATGGAACGCGCGAGATCGAGGTCCATCCCGGCGACATTGTCGGCGAGGTCGCGATGCTCGACACCGGCTTTCATACCGCGACGGTGACGGCGCTGCGCGACACCTCGCTGTTGCGCGTGCCGGCCACCGCGTTCGAGCGGCTGTTGACGCTTCATCCCGAGGCGATGATGCGGGTGACGGCCCAGATCATCGGCTGGCTGCGCCGGCCGCATCTCCGCGACGCCCGGCAAGCGCCGCCGCGCACCATCGCGCTGTTTCCGGTCGGCGACGAGTCGGCGGCGCCGCTGGCGCAGGCGCTCGCCGATCAGTTCGGCAGATCCGGATTGCGCGTTGCCCTGCTCGATTCGGCCGCGGCGGCGGCGACCGAAACCGAATTCGCCGCCATCGAACAGGGGCACGACCGCGTGATTTACCGCGCGGACGCGGCGCTGACCAACTGGTCGCGGCTCTGCGCCCGGCGCGGCGACCATGCCATCGTCATCGTGGACGCCGCAGCGGCGCCGCGAAGCCCGCCGATTCTATCCGCGCTCCAGACCTCGCCGTGGCAGCGCTTCGATCTCGCGGTGATGCAGGATCGGCGCCCGATGCCGTTGCCGGCGGGGCCGTGGCTCGCGCTGGTGCCGGCGCGGTTTCATTATCATTTGCGGCGCGGCGATACGGCCGACATGGCACGGCTGGCGCGCATGCTGTCGGGCCGCGCCGTCGGGCTGGTGCTGTCGGGCGGCGGCGCGCGCGCCTACGGCCATGTCGGCGTGGTGCAGGCGCTGCAAGAGGCAGGCGTCGCCTTCGATCTCCTTGGCGGCACCAGCATGGGCGCGATCGTGGCGGCGGGCCTGGCGCATGAATGGGACATCGCCGAACTGCGCGAGCGCATGCTCGACGCCTTCGTGCGCTCCGATCCCCTGCGCGACGTGACGCTGCCGATCCTGGCGCTGACCACGGGCCGCCGCGTCACCGCGCGGCTCAAAAAACATTTCGGCGACGACCGCATCGAGGATCTGTGGCGGCCCTATTTCGCGGTGTCCTCGAATCTGACGAGCGGCCGGCTGAGATTGCACGATCGCGGGCCGGTATGGCGGGCGCTGCGGGCCAGCGTCGCGATTCCCGGCCTGTTGCCGCCGGTCGTGGAGGACGGCGAGATTCTGGTCGATGGCGCGGTGATGAACAACCTGCCGGCCGCCACCATGACGGAATGGAATCAGGGCCCGATCATCGGCGTCGATGTCGGCCGGCGAGACGACTTCCGCCCGGTCAAGCGCGGGCCGCTGGCGCGGCTGTTTCTTGGCGACGACAAGGCCGCCCCGGGAATCGTGACCATGCTGCTGCGCGCCGGCACCATCGGCAGCGAGGTCGAAACCGAGCACAGCCGATCGCATGTCGATCTGCTGATCGAGCCGCCCCTGGAGGATATCGCGATGCGCGACTGGCGCGCGTTCGACCGGGCGATCGAGTCCGGATATCGCTACACGCGCGATCGGCTGAAAGCCGTCGATTTATCGCGGTTTCGTCCGTAAAAGCACATCGAAAGTGGGAGATTTATCGCCGATTTCTCTGCCGGCCGCAGGGCCGGGGAACCGTGCGCTGGCGGGGCTGCTCTGAACCCCCTTCGGTGCAGAGCAGCCCCGCGATCGTCTGAAACGCTCAGACGGACGCGACTACTTCTTCTTCTTGGCGGCCCGCTTCGCCGGCTTCGCCTTTGCTTTCTTTTTCGCTGCCATAATTTCTGTCCTCGTTCGCACGGGCAGCAACGGACGATCCGCTGCCTAGCCCGAGTACGAAAACTATCACACCTCCCATATATAGTACAGCGGAACGTTCATTCCCCCAGATTTGGGAGAGACGATTTCTCGCAGGCGCCGTTTCCTCGTCACGAAACTGCAATCACCCGCCAATAGAGTGCCGCTCGTTTGGGGGATGAATTCCGCGCGCCGATCCGGCGCGGCGGATCCCGGCCTGACATCAGAGGAGAAAAAGAATGGCGTTTCGCATTCGGCCATTGATTGCCGTGGCGGCTCTCGTCGCCGCCGGCGCGATCGGCATGGGTACCGCCTACGCGATCGATATCGCCGGCGCGGGGGCGACGTTTCCTTATCCGGTATTCGCCAAATGGGCGGCCGATTATGCCTCCAAGACCGGCAACCGCATGAATTATCAGTCGATCGGCTCGGGCGGCGGCATCGCCCAGATCAAGGCCGGCACGGTCGATTTTGGCGCCAGCGACAAGCCCCTGAAGCCGGAAGATCTCGACGCCGCCGGCCTGGGTCAATTTCCCGACGTGATCGGCGGCATCGTGCCGGTGGTGAATATCGACGGCGTGGCGCCGGGCGGATTGAATCTGACCGGGCCGATCATCGCCGACATTTATCTCGGCAAGATCACCAATTGGAACGATCCGGCGCTGGCCGCGGTCAACTCCGGCGTGAAGCTGCCGGACGTGAAGATTTCGGTGGTGCATCGCTCGGACGGATCGGGCACGACCTTCAACTTCGCCGACTACCTGTCCAAGGTCAGTCCGGAATGGAAGACGAAAGTCGGCGCCGACACCTCGGTTTCTTGGCCCACCGGCATCGGCGGCAAGGGCAACGAAGGCGTCGCCGCCTATGTCAATCAGATCAAGGGCTCGATCGGCTATGTCGAATATGCCTATGTGCTGCAAAACAAGATGACCTATGCGCTGGTGCAAAACGCGGCCGGCAATTTCATCAAGCCCGACCGCGACAGCTTCCAGGCGGCCGCGGCGAGCGCCGACTGGACCAAGGCCAAGGACTTTTACCTGATCATGACCAACGCGCCGGGGGACCAGGCCTATCCGATCGCGGCGACGTCGTTCGTCCTGATGCACAAGGTGCCGAAGGACGCGACGCGCTCGCAAGCGGTGCTCGATTTCTTCGCCTGGGCCTTCAAGGAGGGCCAGCCGCAAGCCGAGGCGCTCGATTACGTGCCGTTGCCGCCCGCGCTGGTGGCGCAGATCCAAGATTATTGGAAGGCGCAGTTCAAATTCTGACCTGACTTAACTCTAAGACCTCGCGATCGGTTAGACCCCTTACCGACGGACCAAGAGGCGTGGAGGCCGGAAGCAGTTCCGGCCTCTTTTTTTTCGCGCCTTGTCACCGTCACACCGCAATCGCGTCATACCGGCGCGGCGCGCAATGGTCAGGCCGCGCGCCTTGCGGTCAGTTCACCCCGATCACGTCGCCGAACAGCACCCAACTCTTGCCGTCGAACCGCGCCAATTGCATCTGCGTCACCGGGTGGAAATTGGTCGGCGAGGTATTGACCGCGATCCCCGGCAGCAAGACGTCTTCCTTGAGATCGTGGAGGTTGGCGGCTTGGCGCATGATGTTGTCGCGCGACAGATTGTTGCCGCATTGGCGCAATACCTGCGCCAGCGTCTGGGCGTATTGATAGCCGGCGACGTAATTATTGTCGGTCTGCGACACGCCCGGCAGATATTTGGTCATGAAGTCGCGCCACCGCTGCATGCCGGGATCGTTCTGCCAACGCGGATCGCCGGGATCCTTGTTGTATTGCGCGGTGATGAGGCCGACCGACTTGTCGAGCCCGGCGGGCTGCAGCGTGGCGCCGACCGAGGACGAGACGTAGGAGATCAAGTGCAGCGGCTTCCAACCGAGATCGGAGACCTTGCGAATCGCCTTGTCGCCGAACTTGATGGTCTGGCCGCTGACCAGAACGTCGGCACCCGAGGCTTGCAACGACACGATCTGCGAATCGATGGTGGGATCGGTGACCTGGTAGGTTTCCTGTTTGACGACGCGCTTGTCGAAATCGGCGCCGAAGCCGTCCTTGAGGCCGTTCAGGTAATCCTTGCCGAAATCGTCGTTCTGATAGAGCAGCGCGACCTTGGCGTCGGGCTTATGGGCGAGAATGTATTTGGCATAGATCGTCGCCTCGACGCGGTAGCTCGGCAGCAGGCCGATCGACCAAGGATAATGCTCGTAATCGCCCCAGAAATCGCCGCCCGAGGCGACGAGCACATCCGGCACTTTCAGGTCATTCAGATATTTGCGGATCGCGACATTGGTGGGCGTGCCGATGGTCGAGAAGATGAAGGCGACCTGCTCTTCCTCGACCAGCTTGCGCGTGAGCTCGACGGTCTTGGCCGGATTGTAGCCGTCATCGAGGCTGACGATCTTGATCTTGCGGCCGTTGATGCCGCCCTGGTCGTTGATCATGTTGAAGTAAGCGATCTCGGCCTTGCTGTTGGCCGAATAGGCCGAGGCCGGGCCGCTATAGGGCGAGGTCTGGCCGATCTTGATCTCGGTATCGGTCACGCCGGGCGCGTTTTCAGCCCAAGCGCGTCCGAACAGCGATGCCGCCGCGATCGCCGCGCAAACGACAAGCGTTTTCGATTTCATCCGATCCTCCCTGTCTGTCGCCGCGGCTTGTCGTTGCCGCGGCGCTCGATTGGGCGAAACCCTAGGCCAAAGCGGCCAAGGCGCCAAGCGCGAGTCGGCGGCGGGCGGTTTCACGCTTGATCGTCCGGGGGTTTCGGCCATGATGCCCGCGTGCCACAGCCGGTCGTCACCGTCCGCAATTTGACAAAGCGTTTCGGCGATGTCGTCGCCGTGGACGCGCTCGACTTCGCGCTGCCGCGCGGCGTGACGGCGGCGCTCTTGGGCGGCAACGGCGCGGGCAAGACGACGACGCTGTCGATGTTGCCGGGCTTGTTGTTGCCGAGCGAAGGCGCGATCGAGATTTTCGGCGAGAACATGCTGACGCATCGCCATCGCGTCCTGCCGCGGCTCAATTTCTCGTCGCCCTATGTCGATCTGCCGCATCGCCTGACGGTGCGCCAGAACCTCACCGTCTATGGCCGGCTCTATCGGATTCCGGAGCTTAAGGACCGCATCGCTGAGCTGGCGCGCGACCTGCAGATCGCCGATTTTCTCGACCGCCAGACCGGCAAATTGTCGTCGGGGATGAAGACGCGCGTCGCCCTGGCCAAGGCGCTGTTGAACCGGCCGGAACTGCTCTTGCTCGACGAGCCGACCGCGTCGCTCGATCCCGATACCGGCGATTGGGTGCGCTCTTATCTCGAAGACTATCGCCGCCGCGGCGACGCCACCATTCTGCTCGCCTCGCACAATATGGGCGAGGTCGAGCGGCTCTGTTCCGACGTCATGATGATGAAGCGAGGCCGCATCGTGGATCGCGGCAGTCCCCAGGAATTGATCGCGCGTTACGGCCGCGCCACCCTCGAGCAAGTGTTTCTCGACATCGCGCGCGGGCCCGACCTGTTCGCCCGCGAGGCGGCGCAATGACCGCCGTGACCAAGGCCGGCATTCCGGTCGGCGACGGATTCTCGCCGGCGCGGGTCTGGGCGATGATGCTGCGCTATCTCTATTTGCTGCAGAGCTCCTGGCCGCGGACGCTGGAACTGCTTTATTGGCCCGCCATCCAGATGATCCTATGGGGCTTCATGAGCCGATTCCTCATGACCAACAGCTCCTATGTGGCGCGCGCCGGCGGCGTATTGCTGGCGGCGGTGATGTTGTGGGACGTGATGTTCCGGGGCCAGCTCGGAGTCTCGGTGTCGTTTCTCGAGGAGATGTGGTCGCGAAACCTGGGCCATTTGTTCGCGACGCCGCTCCGGCCTTATGAATGGGTGATCGCGCTCATTTTCATGAGCTTCGTGCGCGTCGGCATCGGCGTGGTGCCGGCGGCGCTTCTCGCCATCCCGCTTTATCATTATTCGATCTTCAGCCTCGGCCTGCCCTTGATCGCCTTCTTCGCGCTGCTGATGTTCATGGGTTGGGCGATCGGGCTGGCGATTTGCGGCCTCATTCTGCGCAACGGGCTCGGCGCCGAGAGCATCGCCTGGTTCGCGGTGTTCATCATCGCGCCGGTGAGCGCCATCTATTACCCGGTGTCGATCCTGCCGGTCTGGCTGCAATATGTCGCCTGGTTCCTGCCGTCATCGCATGTCTTCGAGGGCATGCGCGCCGTCATGTTCAAGGGCGAGTTTCCGCTCGACCATTTTTTCGCCGCCGCCGGACTCGATATCGTCTATCTGGCGGCGGGCGGCATGGTGTTCCTCATCTTCATGCGTCAGGCCCGGCACCGCGGCGCCTTGATGCAAATGGGCGAATGACATGGCGGGGGGAACCGTCCGCTACGTGACGCGCTGGTGGTGGATACGCCACGCGCCGGCGATCGATCATGAGGGCCGGCTCTATGGCCAGCGCGATGTCGATTGCGACTGCAGCGATCGCGCCGCCTTCGCGGCGCTGGCAAGCGCATTGCCGAAAGAGGCGGTGTGGGTGACGTCGCCGCTGAAGCGCACACGCGAAACGGCGGCGGCGATTCAAATGGCCGCCGGCACCGCCATCGAGCCGCTGATCGAGCCCTTGCTGATCGAGCAGAATTTCGGCGCCTGGCAGGGTCAGAAGCGCGCCGAGATCATTCGCCATCATTTGTGGATCGCCGGCGCCGACGAGACGCCGCCGGGCGGAGAAAACTTCAATGCCGTGATGGCACGCGTCAAGACCGCGATCGAGCGCATGACCCATGACTATCGTGGCCGCGACATCGTGGCGGTGGCGCATGGCGGCGTGATTCGCTCAGCGCTGGGTCACGCGCTCGAACTGGCGTCCGAGACCGCGCTTGCCTTCGCCATCGACAATCTGTCGCTCACGATCATCGAATATTTTACCGAACGACACGAGGGACACGGGACGCGAATTGTCAGCGCCAATCGCCCGCCACGATAATCCCGGTCACGTAATCGCCAGCAGGTTGCGTGCGGCACTCGTACAACGAAGAGACAATCGGTATTCTCCCCCCCTCCTATTGTTGGGCACGTTTTCCTATCGCCGGTGTTGAACAGGGCGATGAGGCTTTTCGAATGAAAGGAGTTAAAGCATGACAAGAACATGGCTTGCCGCGGCCCTCGGCTTAGCGGCGGCGACCCTGGCGACGGCGCCCGCGGCGCTGGCGCAATCGGACCAGCAGCAATTGGTCGACCAGGCCAAGGGCGTGGTCGATTCGTTCCACAACCCCGGCGAATATCTCACCAACGTGCGGGACCTCGTGAAGCGGTCGCGCGCCGTCATCATCGTGCCGCAAATGGTCCAGGCCGGCTTTATCTTCGGCGCGCAAGGCGGCACCGGCGTGTTGCTGGCGCACCAGAAAAACGGCGGCTGGAGCTACCCGGCCTTCTATCATCTGGGCGCGGCGTCATTCGGCTTTCAGGCCGGCGCCGAGGTCTCGCAGGTCGTGCTGATCATCATGAACGATCGCGCGCTCAACAGCGCGCTGCAGGACACGCAAGTTAAGCTGGGCGCCGAGGCCGGCTTGGCGATCGCGACCATCGGCGCGGGCGCGCAAGGCAATGTGGTGGCACCCGCGGGCGCCGACATCTACGCCTTTTCCAGTTCCAAGGGCCTGTTCGGCGGCGTCGCGATTCAAGGCGGCGCCATTGGTCCAGCGCATGACATGGATTCGGCCTATTACGGCCGTTCGGTGTCGGCGCCCGACATCGTGTTGAGAGGGGCCGCGAAGAACAAAGGCGCCGAGGCGCTGCGCGCCGCG
>JAATGI010000404.1 GCA_015654725.1 Rhodospirillales bacterium | reverse complement strand
GCCCATCCCTGCCGGCAGCTTGCCCGCTTTCTGGCCCGCGAAGGTAGATAGCGCATCCATGAGAGGAGGCGACAGCACATCGTACGGCTCCAACCCCAAAGACCTCAACGTATCCCGCACCTCATCCATGCCCTTCGGATTAAAGCCCTGCTCAATTATGGACGAGACGAAAGCGGCAAACTGCGGCTCCTGTAATTTGGCAGGTACTTTCCCGATATCGAGCCTATCTGCGCCGTCATAAGTGAAAACGGCTTTAGCCCTCATGAGAAGCCTTAATCAACAAATAATAGCTCGAATAAAAATGAGCCACTAAAAGAAAAAAACTACAAAAAGGCCCATCACTACGGCTATCGATACGCTTTTCGCCTGTATCAGCCGCCACAAGGCATCGAGCGCGAGGAGATAGCCCTGCGCGCCGAGCCCGCAAATCACGCCGGTCGCGGCCATGCTGACATACGAGACATGGCGGAACGGATCGCGGCGAAAAATATTCGAGAGATGAACCTCGATCACCGGCAGGCCGGCGAATTTGAGCGCGTCGAGGATGGCGATCGAGGTGTGGGAGAGCGAGGCCGCGTTGATGACGATGCCGGCGGCGGTGTCGCGCGCCTCCTGAATCCAGGCGACCAGCTCGCCCTCGTGGTTGGTCTGGCGGAAATCGACTTTGACCTCCAGCTCGGCCGCGCGTTCGAGGCACGATTCCTCGATATCGGCGAGCGTGTCGGTGCCATAGATTTCCGGCTCGCGCAGGCCGAGCAGATTCAAATTGGGCCCGTTGAGGACGAGGATGGTTTCTCCGGCCATGTTCCTGGTTCCAGCCGCCCGGGGCCGTGGCCACGGGATCGCGCCTTATAACATGGACCGAAACGGTTAGAAATCGGTCCGCCGCGACCGCTCGTGGTTAATTCGTTCTAAAATATCGCGATAATATAAGTTAAATTGCACGTGAAGGTTGATGCGGCAAGCGACGGATTCTGATAGGGTTTTTTTGTGTGGGGCGCCCGGCGAAAGACGGTCCGGAAGCCACCGGTGAAAATGGGATGTCCGTCGTGGAGGTTATAATGATTCGAACCATCAAAAAACTGGCCGGCGACCGGCGCGGCGTGACCGCTCTGGAATATGCGCTGATCGCGGCGCTGATCGCGGTTGTGATCATCGGCGCGGTGGCGTTGCTGGGTTCCAGCGTGTCCGGCGTGTTCAGCACCGTCGGCAACTCTATCTGATTTGTCGGCGCGCCGCTTCGTCGCGTCTTGACGGCGCGGCCGAAGCGGCGAGACTGGCGCCTTCCGATCCGGAGGCGCGTCTTGAAACTATACGGATTCTTCCGCTCCTCGGCCGCCTTCAGGACGCGCATCGCGCTCAATCTGAAGGGGCTTGCGTTCGAGCAGGCGGCGATCAATCTGCGCGCCAACGCGCAGCGCCAAGCCGATTATCTCGCCCTCAACCCGATGGGCATCGTGCCGACGCTGATCGACGGCGACGCCGTGATCGATCAGTCGCTCGCGATCATGGAGTATCTCGAAGAGATCCATCCCGAGCCGCCGCTGCTGCCGAAGGCGGCGGCCGACCGCGCGCGGGTGCGCGCCATCGCCATGGATATCGCCTGCGAGATTCATCCGGTCAATAATCTGCGCGTCCGCCGCTATATCCTGCACGAGCTCGGCCATGACGAGAAGGCGCTCGAAAGCTGGATGAATCATTGGACCAAGCTCGGCTTCGACGGCATCGAGCGGATGCTCGACGACCGCCGCGCCGGCGCGTTCTGCCATCGCGAGCGGCCGGGCATGGCCGATATCTGCCTGGTGCCGGCGGTGTTCAACGCGCGGATCTATCCGAGCTTCGACATGACGCCGTACCCGCGCATCGCGCGCGTGTTCGAGAATTGCATGAAGCTCGACGCCTTCGAGCGCGCGCTGCCGGAACGTCAGCCCGACGCGGTATGAGATCGTTAATTCTGTTTCTGCTGGCCGCGGCGATGTTCGCGGCGCCGGCGCGCGCCGACGAGGCGCCCGCGCCGATCGCCAATCCGAGCCTGCTGCCGGCCTCGATCCTGGCGCTGCGGGGCCCCGAGACGGACCCGGCCCAGCTTCGCCTCGCCTTCGAGCGCACCCGCGACGGCCGGCCCGAGCCTCCGCTCGAGGTTTGGGTCGGCGCCGACTATTTCGCGCTCATCGACGGCGCGCGGGAGACGATCTACGATTTGCGGCTGCGGCGCCGCTTGGTGATCGACCGGAAGGCCGGATCGATGACCAATTTCTCGCTTTATGGCGACGTCATCTTTCGCCAGATCGAACTCACCCGCCGCGTCGAGCTGGAAAAGGCATTGCGGCAGGACCCGGAACAGACCGAGGTGCCGGAAAGCCTCGATCCGTTCTGGATCGAAAGCGAGGTCGGGCTGGTCGTGCCCGGCGCTGCCCCGGCCAAAATCGAGCGCCATGACCGGAACGACGGCGGCGCGTCGTTCATGTACGGCGATCGCGAGGTGGCGTCGTTCGCCGCCGGCAGTCACAAAATTCCGCGCCGGCTGCGCCACAGCTACGGCGCATTCCTGCGTCACGCCTTGCCGCTGCATCCGGCGATCGCGGCCGCGATCGGCGACACCGACTATGTGCCGGCGGAACTCGATTTCGTCAGCGAAGCGAAAGGCGAGCGGCAAAAGATCGCGCTCCGGCTGGTCCAGGCGGACGACACCAAGGACGCTTTTCCGCTGTCGGCCGGTCTCTCGTTGCAGCTGCTGCCGCCCGGCGGCGACGATGCCAATGTGACGCTGCTGCGCCAGGTGTTGAACCCGATGATCGAGGCGCTGGCGGGACGCGCCGACGGAGGGCCCCGTTCCGTCGCCGCCTATCGCCAGCAGATCGACGACGCGCTCCAGGGCGGCCGGCGCTTCGAGGCGGCGCTGCTGTTGACCGAACTCGCGTTGCAAAGGGGCCGCGGCGCCGTCGCCTGCGATCCCGAGGGCAAGGATGCCGCCGCCGGCCCGTGTCATTCCAAGGCGGAGATCGACAAGGTGATGTCCGTCGATCCACGCGCCGTCGCCATGTTCGAGGCGATGGGCCTACAAACCCGCGATCCCGACAAGGCATTGGTGATGTGGCGCACTATCGACCGCTCCGACGTCGCCGATCCTTACGTCATCGACATTTTCGAGGCGCGGCTCCTGAGCGTGCGGGGCGAGCGCGAGGAAGCGTCGTGGTCGTTCGCCGCCGCCTTCGCCGGCAATCCCTATATCACGACGCTCTATCGCGATCTTGGCGATCATTTCGCGCGCGGCGAGCGCACCGATCTGGCCTGGTTCTGCTACGATCTCGGCCGCGCGCTGCCGAACCGCGTCAAGCCCGACCCGCTCAGCGATCTCGACGCGCTCGAGCAAAAACTCGCCGAGCAATATCCGGAATTGTTTTGAGGGTGCCCTGACAAGGGCGGCTATTCCGCCGCGATGCGCGGCTCAGAGCCGAGGATGATTGAAAGGATGAGATCGCGCTTGTTTGAAGCGTGTTGAAGATCGTAGCCGACCGGCTTGCCGTCCTCGCCCAAATCCAGCAGCACGTCCGTCTCGATCTCGCGCGTGCGCGCCGCCGGAAGCGGACGCAACTCGATGTAAAGACTGTCCGTGCAATTGTCGTAGGAAAGCTTCATCCGTATTCCTCATCGAGGAAGGCGTTATGCACCGTCTCGCCGTCGGAGAGTACCACAACTCGTAGATAACCGCCGAGACTGGCCGAGTATCCCCACATCCTTATGCGGCCGTCCGGCTGCGTTTCCCGTCGCTCGGGCCGGCGGATCACACGCAGAATTTCAATAGGATCTAAATAAGCGCGGCGGGCAAGCACATCCATCGCAAAATAGCGGGTTCACCAGAACGGCGGCGGAGGAAGGCGTTCGGGTTCGCTATCCGCCATCTCGATCGGCCAGCTCGTTAGCGGGGGAATGGTGGGCGCGGCAAGGATTGAACTTGCGACCCCCGCGGTGTGAACACGGTGCTCTCCCACTGAGCTACGCGCCCTGATCGCGATTTAGGAGCGGCCCGCTCGCGCTGTCAAGCAAGCGCGGCCGCCCGTCGTGCCCCGGTTTCACGCTCGGCGGCCTTGACGAAACCGCTGGCCGGCGCATGCTGTTCTCAAAGTCAGGTACCAAAATCGCCGGGAGGAACCGATGCCAGACAAATCCGAGCCTCGCCTCAAGCCCGCGTTGCTGGCGCAATTGCCGTCGCGGCTCCATCATCACGCCTATGCCGTGAAAGACCAGGAGGCCAACCGGCATTTCATCGAGGACATACTGGGCATCCCCCTGGTCGCGACTTGGTGCGAGCGGAGCTTCAACAAGGCGGTCGGGCGCGAGGTCGATTATTGCCACACCTTCTTCGCCATCGGCGATGGCGGCGCCTTGGCGTTTTTCCAATATGCCGATGAGGAAGTCTGGGAAAAGAGCAAAGCCATCCATCCCGAGATCGATGTCGCGTGGCACATCTCGCTCAAGGTGACGCAATCGACCTTCGACGAGATCGTCGGACGCCTGAACGCGGCCAAGATCGCGTTCCGGCAGATCGATCACGGCTACTGCCTGTCGCTCTATCTGAGGACGCCGGACAATATGCAGCTCGAATTCACCGTCGATCCGCCGAACGCGGCGGAGATCGATAAGATGCGCCGCGCCGATGCTCATGCCGAGCTGGCGCGATGGCTCGGCGGCGATCGCCATCCCAACAATACCGACCGCCCGCATTGACCCGTTCATACCGATTCGTAATTCTTTACTGCGATTTTTGAAGATCGACCGGGTATCATCCCGGCGATGAAGACGCCACCTTTCGCCGCCGTGATCCTGGCCGCGGGCCAGGGCAAACGGATGAAAACCGGGCTGCCGAAGGCGCTCCTGCCGGTGGCGCGGCGGCCGATGATCGAGCATGTGCTGGCGGCGGCGCGGACGCTCGATCCGGCGCGGATCGTCGTCGTGATCGCGCCCGGGACGAAAAAGCAATTCGCCTGACCGATATGCATCCTCAGCTTGCGGATAACAACGGAAGCTCGGAATTGCTGGTGGAACCTTTCTCCTGGGAATTATTGCAGCAGCGTGGGGTGGACCTGATCTTCATGGCGACGCTGTTCAACCAGCTCCAGGAAGACAGCCTCACCAACCTCAAGGAACGCCTCGAGGGTGCCCACTAAGTTGCAGTCATTCCAAGACGACGACCTGGTTCCTATGAATCTCGATGGCGGCATCG
>JAATGI010000171.1 GCA_015654725.1 Rhodospirillales bacterium | reverse complement strand
TACGGCCTTGGCATGGCGCAAGTGGCGCCGCGGCTCGCGCGCGCCGGCTGCCGGCTGTTCTTCGTCGCCGATAGCGAGGAGGGCGCGCGGTTGCGGCGCTTGCTGCCGGCGGCGCGGATTGGGGTGCTGAACGGCTTTTTCGCGGCGCAAGAGGCCGCGTTTGCCCGCGCGCGCCTGATGCCCGTGTTGAACGATCTGGGCGAGATCGCGGCCTGGCGCAAGAGCAAGGCCGCGCGCCGGTTGCCGGCGATGATCCATCTCGATACCGGCATGGCGCGGCTCGGCTTGCCCCAGCCCGAGGCCGAGCGGCTCGTGGCCGAGCCCGACTTGCTGGACGGCATCGAGCTTGCCGGCATTATCAGCCACCTCGCCTGCGCTGACGATCCGGCCTCCGCCATGAATCGGACACAGCGCGACGCTTTCCGCGCCGTGCTGGCGAGGCTGCCGCGCGCGCCGGCGAGTCTGGCCTCCTCCTCCGGCATCTTTCTCGGGCCGGACTATCATTTCGATTTCGTTCGGCCCGGCGCCGCGCTATACGGCATCAACCCGTTGCCGGACCGCCCTAACCCCATGGCCCCGACTGTCATGTTGAGAGCAAGAATCCTTCAGGTCCGCGCGGTCGAGGCGGGGCAATCGGTCGGCTACGATTCGACCCACCATATGACGCAAGCGGGGCGCGTCGCCACCGTCGGCGTGGGCTATGCCGATGGCTGGTTCCGCGCCGCCAGCGGCAAAGCGAGCGTCGGCATCGGCGGCCGGCGCGCCCCGATCGTCGGGCGGATTTCGATGGATGTGCTCACCTTGGACGTGACCGGGATCGATCCGAAGCTGGTCCGGCCCGGCGCCTATGTTGATTTGCTCGACGAGCATTACGGCGTCGACGATTTCGCGCGCGACGCCGGCACCATCGGCTATGAGGTGCTGACCGCGCTGGCGGGAAAACATCATCGCCGTTATCGCGGCGAGGCGCGCTAGATGCTCGATTTCCTCGCCCGGATCGGCCACATCTTCATTCTGTTCTTGCAAGCGGCGGGACGGCTCGCGCTGTTCGCGATCATCGCCATCAGCCACTGCGTTCGCCCGCCCTTTTATCCGCGCCTCATCGGCCGCCAGATGATCGATATGGGCTATTATTCGCTGCCGGTTGTCGGGTTGACCGCGATTTTCACCGGCATGGTGCTGGCGCTGCAAGCCCATACCGGCTTTTCCGTTGGCGCGGAGAGCGCGGTCGCCACCATCGTGGTGCTCTCGGTCACGCGCGAGCTTGGCCCGGTGATCGCGGGCCTGATGGTGGCGGGCCGAATCGGCGCGGCGATCGCGGCGGAAATCGGCACCATGCGCGTCACCGACCAGATCGACGCGCTCTCGACCCTATCGACCAACCCCTACAAATACCTCGTGGTGCCCCGGCTCATCGCCGGAACCATAACCCTGCCGCTTCTGGTCTTCGTCGCCGATATCATCGGCGTGTTCGGCGGTTTCGTCGTCGCCACCTATAAGCTCGGCTACAATCCCGGCGGCTTTCTCGGCCAGACCTGGGACACGCTCAAGACCGACGACGTGGTGTCGGGGCTGGTCAAGTCCGCCGTCTTCGGTTTTATCGTGGCGCTGATGGGCTGCTATTACGGCTATCACTCGAAAGGCGGCGCGCAGGGCGTCGGCGCGGCCACCACTTACGCCGTGGTTTCGGCCTCGATCATGATTCTCTTGTTCGACTATCTCCTCACGGCGCTGTTCTTTTCGTCATGAGCGAGCGCGTCAAGATCGCGGTGCGCGGCATGAAAAAATCCTTCGGGCCGAAACTCGTGCTCGACGGCATCGATCTCGACGTCCGCGAAGGCGAGAGCCTGGTGGTCATCGGCGGTTCCGGCACCGGCAAATCGGTGACGGTGAAATGCCTCATGGGGCTGATGGAACCCGACGCGGGCTCGGTCAAGATCGACGGCGCGGAAACGATCGGTCTCGGCGCCGGCGCCCGCTTCGAGCTGATGCGGAAGTTCGGCATGCTGTTCCAGGGCGCGGCGTTGTTCGATTCGCTGCCGGTTTGGGAAAACGTCGCTTTCGGCTTGATTCAAGGGCGCGGCATGGCGCGGCGCCAGGCCAAGGCGATCGCGTTGCAAAAGCTCGGCGCCGTCGGCCTCGGTCCCGAAGTCGGCGAATTGAGCCCGGCCGAGCTGTCGGGCGGCATGCAGAAGCGCGTGGCGCTCGCCCGCGCCATCGCCGCCGAGCCCGAGATCATCATCTTCGACGAGCCCACCACCGGCCTCGATCCGATCATGGCCGACGTCATCAACGAACTCATCGTCAAGATCACGCACGAACTCGGCGTCACCGCGATTTCCATCACCCACGACATGGCCTCGACGCGCAAGATCGCCGACCATGTGGCGATGATCTATAAGGGCCGCATCATTTGGTCCGGCGCCGCCGATACCATCGACCGCTCCGGCAATCCCTATGTCGAGCAGTTCATTCACGGCCGCGCCGAAGGCCCGATCCAGATGGAAATAAGGGCGCTGTGATGGCGCGCGCGCACAGCCACTTCGTTTGCCAATCTTGCGGAGCGGTCTATCCCAAATGGGCCGGGCGGTGCGAGGCGTGCGGCGGCTGGAACAGCCTCGTCGAGGAGGCCGTCAGTCAAAGCGCGCCGAAGGGCTTGGGCGCGGGCAAGGCCAAGAAACTCGCCTTCGCCGGCCTCGAAGGCGGCGGCGCCGCGGCGCCGCGGCGCTTGACCGGAATCGCCGAGTTCGACCGCGTCTGCGGCGGCGGGCTGGTTCCGGGCACGGCGCTGCTGGTGGGCGGCGATCCGGGCATCGGCAAATCGACTCTGCTGTTGCAGATCGTCGCCGCTCTGGCGTCCGGAAAAAACGGCCGGCCGCTCGCCTGTCTTTACGTCTCGGGCGAGGAATCGCTCGACCAGGTGCGGCTGCGCGCGGCGCGGCTCGCGGTCGCGGGATCGCCCGTCATGCTCGCCACCGCCACCAGCGTCCGCGACATCGCCGCGTCGCTCGACGGCAAGGACGCGCCGCAAATCGTGGTTATCGATTCGATCCAGACGCTCTATGTCGACTCCATCGAGGCCGCGCCCGGCACGGTGAGCCAGGTGCGCGCCTCGGCGCAGGAACTGATCCGCCTCGCCAAGGAACGCGGCTTCACCCTGTTCCTGGTTGGCCATGTCACCAAGGAAGGCATGATCGCGGGACCGCGCGTCTTGGAGCACATGGTCGATACCGTGCTCTATTTCGAGGGCGATCGCGGCCACCAGTTCCGCATCCTGCGCGCGGTCAAGAACCGTTTCGGTCCAACCGACGAGATCGGCGTGTTCGAGATGACCGATCGCGGCCTCGCCGAGGTGGCGAACCCGTCGGCGCTGTTCCTGGCCGAGCGGCAAAGCCCGGTCTCCGGCACCGCCGTGTTCGCCGGCATGGAGGGCACGCGGCCGGTGCTGGTCGAGATCGAGGCGCTGGTGGCGCCGTCGCTGTTGGGCACGCCGCGCCGCGCCGTGGTGGGTTGGGACGGCAACCGGCTCGCCATGATTCTGGCGGTGCTGGAAGCGCGTTGCGGCGTCGCTATCGGCGCGCGCGATGTCTATCTCAATGTCGCGGGCGGACTTCGCATCGCGGAGCCGGCCGCCGATCTCGCGGTCGCGGCGGCGCTGCTCTCGGCCTTGTCGCAAGAGCCGGTGCCGGACAAGACCGTGGTGTTCGGCGAGATCGGACTCTCCGGCGAGGTCCGGCCCGTCGGACAAGCGGAGGCACGCTTGCGCGAGGCGGCGAAGCTCGGCTTCGCCAACGCCTTCACCCCGCCGCGCAAGGGCGGTGATGCCGGCTTGCGCTTGGCCGAGATCCGGCATTTGCGCCAATTGGCCGCGCGCTTCCTGGACCGCACCGCGGCGGCGGCAGCGCTCGGTCCCGCCGGGCGGCGGCAGGCGCGATGAATCCGCTCGACATCTTCGTCGTCGTGGTGATCCTGGCATCGGCCATATTCGCGCTCGCCCGCGGCTTCATTCGCGAGATTCTGTCGATCGCGGCCTGGCTCGGCTCGGCGCTGATCACGATTTACGGCTTTCGCTTCGCCATTCCCTTCGCCGAACGGGTGGCGTCGCCGGGTCCATTCGCCAATGGCGTGGCCGCGGCCGCGGTGTTCGTCATCGCCTTGATCGTCCTTACCATCGTCACCTCGACGATCGCCCACCGCGTCTCGCAAAGCGGCGCCTCCTCGATCGACCGTCTGTTCGGCCTGATCTTCGGCTTGGCGCGCGGCGCGCTGCTGGTGACGCTGTGCTACATCGCGCTCGCCTGGTACATGCCGCCGGATAAAACGCAGCCGGACTGGATCGCGCAGGCACGCACGCTGCCGCTGCTGCGGATCGGCGCCGACCTGGTCGAATCCTGGGTTCCGCCCAACTGGCGCGAGCGCGCGCACACCACGTCGGCGGAGGTGCGCAACAAGGTCGACGAAGAGAGCGGCGCCGACAGCGCCATTCGCGCCCTCAGCACGCCGCGCCAAAGCGACCAGCCTGCTCCCGGCGCGGCGAAGGACTATAATCAGGGCAACCGCACCGACATGAATCGCCTGATTCAGCAACAGCAGGGGCAGTGATGGGTGGGCGACCGGCTGGAAAACCGGCCCCGGCCCCCCATATCGGGGGTGAAAGCACGATGCTGACGACCCGACCCTTCGATGACGACAAGCTGCATGAGGAATGCGGCGTGTTCGGCGTCTATGGCCATCCCGAAGCGGCGGCGCTGGCGGCCTTGGGCTTGCATGCCTTGCAGCATCGCGGCCAGGAGGCGGCCGGCATCGTCGCTTACGACGGCGAGCAATTCCACGCCCATCGCGGCATGGGCCATGTCGGCGAGAATTTCAGTTCCAAGGACGTGATCGAGCGGCTCAAGGGCTATTCCGCCATCGGCCATGTCCGCTACGCCACCACCGGCGAGGTGGCGATGCGCAACGTTCAGCCGCTGTTCGCCGATTTCGAGTTCGGCGGCCTCGCCATCTGCCACAACGGCAATCTGACCAATTCCTATCATTTGCGCCGCCAGCTCGTGCGCCGCGGCAGCCTGTTACAATCGACCTCCGACACCGAAGTGATCGTCCATCTCATCGCCACCAGCCTCAAGGACACGGTCGAGGAGCGCGTCGTCGATGCGTTGCGCCCGCTCGAAGGCGCCTATTCGCTGGTGGCCTTGACCCAACAAGGGCTGATCGGCGTGCGCGATCCGCTGGGCGTACGGCCCCTGGTGCTGGGCAAGCTCGGCGATGGTTGGATCCTTGCCTCGGAAAGCTGCGCGCTCGACATCATCGGCGCCACCTTCGAGCGCGATATCGAGCCGGGCGAGCTGGTGATGATCGACCGCCACGGCATCAAGAGCCGCAAGCCGTTCGAGCCGAAGCGTAAGCGGCTTTGCGTCTTCGAGTATATTTATTTCGCCCGGCCCGACAGCGTGATGGACGGCGTCGGCATCTACGACGCCAGGAAGCGCATCGGCGCCGAGCTGGCGCGCGAAAGTCCCGTTGCCGCGGACATCGTCGTTCCGGTTCCCGATTCCGGCGTGCCGTCGGCGATCGGTTATGCCGCGGAATGCGGCTTGCCGTTCGAGCTCGGCATCATCCGCAACCATTATGTCGGCCGCACCTTCATCGAACCGACCGATCAAATTCGTCATCTCGGAGTCAAGCTCAAGCACAGCGTCAATCGCGGCCAGATCGAAGGCAAGCGCGTGATTCTGGTCGATGATTCCATCGTGCGCGGCACCACCTCGACCAAGATCGTGGCGATGCTGCGCGCGGCCGGCGCCGCCGAAGTGCATATGCGCATTTCGAGCCCGCCCACCAGCAATTCCTGCTTTTACGGCATCGCCACGCCGGATCGCGACCATCTGCTCGCCTCGCATATGAGCGTCGACGAGATGGCGCGCCATATCGGCGTGGAATCCCTCGCCTTCATTTCGATCGACGGTCTTTATCGCGCCATGGGCGAAGCCAAGCGCGATCCGGCGGCGCCGAAATTCTGCGACGCCTGTTTCACCGGCGATTATCCGGTCCCGCTGATCGATCACGAAGCGGGCCAAGTCTCGACGCAACTGTCGCTGCTGACCGAGACGGCGTGAGCGCGCGCCTCAAGGATCGGCTCGCACTCATTACCGGTGCGTCGCGCGGCATCGGCGCGGCGGTGGCGCGGCGCTTCGCCGCCGAGGGCGCGCATGTCATCGCGGT
>JAATGI010000093.1 GCA_015654725.1 Rhodospirillales bacterium | reverse complement strand
CGCCGACCGAGAAGGCATGCGCCGTCGGCGTGTCGAGCACCGCGCGGCCGGGCGCCGGCACGCGCGGATCGACGGTGATAAAGTCACGGAATGCCTTTTGCCGCCCGATGGCGACGTCGCGCGCCTCCGCGTCGGTGGCGGCGATCGTGACCTGGCGGCGGATCGCGAGCTGGTCGGGCGTCGCCGGGCGGCCGATTTTTTCCGCCTCGTCGCGATAGGCGTCGAAGATTTCCTTCACCTTCTTATGGGGATGGAAGCCGGTACAGATTTTGGCGCCGCGGCGCGCTGCTTTCCGCGCCGAATCGACGCTCACCACCGTGGTCCAGCGCGGCGGCGAGGGCTGCTGCAACGGCCGCGGCACCAGCCGCAGATTGTCGAATTGCCAGAATTTGCCGTGATGCGAAATCACCGGCTGCGTCAGCGCCGCGTCGATGATCTCGAGCGCCTCGTCGTTGCGGGCGCGGGCCTCGTCCACGCCCATGCCGATATTCGCCATTTCCTGGGGAATGCCGGCCGAGGTGCCGATCTCGTAACGGCCGCCGGTGAGGTGATCCATCATCCCGATCTCCTCGACGAGCCGCCACGGATGGTGATAGGGCAGAACCATGCCCATGACGCCGAGCCGGATCGTCTTGGTCCTGAGCGCGGTTTGCGCCACCAGCAGATTGGGCGAGGGGCTATAAGCGGCGCCGAAGTGATGCTCGCTGAAGAAAATTCCGTCGAAGCCGGCGGGCTCGGCGCCGGCCCAGAGATCGAGATAGGCGTTGAAATAGGCGGCGGAGCGCGCCGGGTCGAAGCTCTCCGGCGGCTCGTGCGGCGCCGGGAAGAATTCGAAGATCCAGGATTTGATCACGCGCGCCTCCCCGTGACGCCAGGTTTATTTGAGACTTCGCTCCAGCCGATCGAGCGTCCGCATCGCCTCGAGACATTGCCGCGCGCTCGAATTCGGCTCGCGATGCTCCTTGATGGCGGCGAAGAATTCGCGGTCCTCGAGCTCGATGCCGTTGGTGGAGACGTCGACGGTCGAGACATCGATCTTCTTGTCGTAGCCGTCGACCAGGTCGTCATAGATCGCCTTGTAGGTGCCGTTGTCGCAGATATAGCGGAAGAACGAACCGAGCGGCCCGTTATTGTTGAACGACAGCGACAGAGTCAGGATCGCGCCCGACGGCACCTTGAGCTGGACGCTCATATCCATGGCGATGCCGAGTTCGGGATGAATCGGGCCTTGGACCGCGTTCGCGACGATCGGCAGCTCGCCGGTCTGATATTGGAACAGATCGACCGTGTGGCAGGCATGATGCCAGAGGAGATGGTCGGTCCAGCTTCGCGGCTCGCCTTTCGCGTTGGTGTTGGTGCGGCGGAAGAAATAGGTCTGCACGTCCATTTGCTGGATTTTAAGCTCGCCCGCCGCGATCTTCTTATGAACGTATTGATGGCTTGGGTTGAAGCGGCGGACATGGCCCGCCATCGCCACCACGCCGGTCTCCTTCTGGACCTGAAGGATGCGCTCGGAATCGGCGAGGGTGTCGGCCATCGGGATCTCGATCAACACATGCTTGCCGGCGCGCATGCACAGTTCCGCCTGTTTGGCGTGGATTTGGGTGGGACTCGCCAGAATCACCGCGTCGAGGCCGGGCTGCTTCAGGCTCTCGGCGAGATCGGTGGTCCAGTGTGGGATTTTCCACTTCTTGGCGACGTCCTCGGTCGAGGCCGGACGTCCGCCCGCCAGGGTGATGACCTCGGCGTCGGGAATCTTGGCGAGCGCCTCCAAATGGCGAATGCCGAACGCGCCCTGTCCGGCGAGACCGATTTTCATGGCGGCGCTCCCTTATTTCCGGGGGTTCTCGAGAATCATATGCCCGCAGGCGGTGTTCGATGCCGGCACGCGGTAAAAGCGATAAACTTCCTTGGCATCGTCGTCGAGCGCGCCGCGCATCATGAGCCACATGACCAGCTCGATGCCTTCCGACCCTGCTTCGCGCAGATATTCCAAGGGGCCGATCTTCACCAACTCTTCGGGATGCCGCGCCATCTCGTCCATAAAATGCTTGTCGAACGGCTTGTTGATGAAGCCGGCGCGGCCGCTTTGGAGCTGATGCGACATGCCGCCGGTGCCGAAGATCACGACACGGAGATTCTGATCGAAACCCTCGACCGCCTTGCGGATCGCCTTGCCCAGCATGAAACATCGATGCCCGGTCGGCGGCGGATATTGAATCACATTGACGCAGAGTGGGACGACCTTGAACGGCCAGGCCGATGGCTGGCCGCAGAGCAACGACAGCGGCACGGTGAGGCCGTGATCGACCGCCATCTTGTTGACGATGGTGATGTCGAACTCGTCGAGGATGGTCGATTGCGCGATGTGCCAGGCGAGATCGGGATGGCCCTCGACCGCCGGCACCGGCCGCGGTCCCCAGCCTTCGTCGGCGATGGGGAAATGCTCGGCGCAGCCCAGCGCGAAGGTCGGGATGATTTCGAGCGAAAACGCCGAGGCGTGGTCGTTATAAATCAGGATCACGACATCGGGCTTGGTCTCGGCCATCCATTTCTTCGACGGCTCGTAGCCATCGAACAACTGCTTCCAATATTCGTCCTGGGTGCGGCCGCGATCGATCGCCGCGCCGATGGCCGGGACGTGCGAGGTGGTGACTCCGGCGATGATTCTAGCCACGTTTCTTCCATTCCGATTTGCTGCGGTTGCCTTCCGGCGGGCGGCCGCCCGCCAGCATCATCTTGGCGTAATCCTCTTGCGTCGAGCCGGTCATGATCGCGGCGATGTTCTGGAAGGTCAGCCCGTCGGTCGCGGCCAGTTTCGAGGTGTAATAAATGTTGCCGCCGAGCCGCAACATGCCGTCCCAGTCGCGTTTCAGCACGGCTTGCTTTTGTTCTTCCGTCATCGGAAAGCGATCGAGATATTTCGCCTCGTCGGCCTTGAACGCCTTGCGGTTCTCGTCGCCCATCATCGACATGCAGAACATGTTGAGGTGATAACCCATGCGCGAACGCTTGGCGTCGAACACATAGGTGCCGGGAATGTCTTCGTATGCTTCGGTCTGTGCCATCTACCTCTCCCAATAAAGCCGCGCGGGATTATCGACCAGGAGCGCCCGCTGCTGCGCCGCGGTGGGCGCGATCCGCGGAATCATATCGGTCAACACGCCGTCATCCGGCATATGCGTCGTCATGTTCGGATGCGGCCAGTCGGTGCCCCACAACACGCGGTCGGGGAACCGCTCGACCAAGGCCTTCGCGAACGGCACGAAATCGTCATAGGGCCGGCCTTGCGCGGAAATGCGCTCCGGCCCGGTGACCTTGACCCAAAGGTTCCGATTCTCGTCCAACAGCCTGATATAGGCTTGGAAGTCGGGATGATCGACCCCCTTCTTCGCATCCGGCAGCGACATATGGTCCAGCACCACGATGGTCGGCAGCGATTTCAAGAACGGCGTGATCTTTTCCCGGCTCGGCGCCTCGAAATAGACCACGACATGCCAGCCGAGCGGCGCGATTTTCTTGGCGACGCCGAGATGAACCTCCGGCGGCGTGGCATCGACCAGGCGCGGCAAAAAGTTGAAGCGCACGCCGCGCATGCCGGCCGCGTCCATGTCATTGAATTCGGCGAGCTCGACCGTGGGCTTCACCACCGCGATGCCGCGCGCCTTGCCACCGGAATTCACCAGCGCGTCGATAGTGGCGCTGTTGTCGGTGCCGTGGCAGCTTGCCTGGACAATGACGTTGCGCGAAAAGCCCAGGAAATCGCGCAGCTTGAAGAGCGCTTCCTTGCCCGCGTCATAGGGGGTGTATTTGCGCTCCGGCGCGAACGGAAATTTGGCGGCGGGGCCGAAGACATGGCAATGGGCATCGACCGCGCCGGGGGGCGGGGTGAATTTGGGCTTGGTGGGATTGAGGCAATAGGATTTGAAATCGCCATCGGCCACGGCGCATGCTCCATACCCGATTCGGGAATGATTGGTGTCGCGGGCCGCGATAATAGCCCGCCGCGGGCCGAAGATAAAAGCGGCGCGGCGAACCGGCCCCGACGCGTTAATATCCAAACGGGATGGAGATACCGGAATGGCCATCGTCGATGCGGAACGGCTGACAAGGATCGGCGCGGCGCTGCTGGCCGCGGCGGGCGCGTCGCCCGAAGAGGCGGAGTGCGTGGCGAAGGGCTGTGTCTCCGCCAATCTCGTCGGCCACGATTCGCACGGCATCATCCTGGTCCCGACCTATATCGAGCGGATCGGGAAGGGGCATATCGTCCCTGGCGCGCCCTTCACCGTCGTTCGGGAATCCGCCACCACCACCGTGATCGACGGCAATTGGGGCTTCGGCTTCGTCGTCAATGAGCGGGCGATGCGCCTCACCATCGAGAAAGCGCGCAGCGCCAACGTCGCCGCGACAACGGTGTTTCGCCAAAGCCATGTCGGCCGGCTCGGCCCCTATCCGTTGTTGGCGGCGGCCGAGGGCATGATCGGGATCGCCACCGCCGATTCCGGGCGCTCGCCGAAAGTCGTGGCGCCGTTCGGCGGACGCGAGGCCCGGCTCGGCACCAACCCGATCGCGATCGCGGTGCCGGCCGACCTGGAAGCGCCGTTCTATCTCGACATGGCGACCTCGGCGGTGGCGCACGGCAAGGTTTCGCTCGCGGCCTCGCGCGGCCAAGCCATTCCCGAGGGCTGGGTCGTCGACCGCGACGGCAAGGCCACGACCGACCCGATGGCCCTATTGAAGCAAGGCGGCGCGCTGCTGCCGCTCGGCGCGAGCGAGGGCTATAAGGGCAGCGGGCTTGCCGCGATGGTGGAAATTCTGTGCGGATTGCTGGCCGGGCTCGGCTTCGGCGTCGAGCCGACCGGCCGTCACAATGACGGTTGCTTCCTGGCCGTGTTCAAGGTCGAGGCCTTCCGCCCGCTCGCCGAATTCAAGCGCGAAGTGGCTGAGTTCGCGCGCTATCTTAAGGCGACGCCGCCGGCCCAGGGCAGCGCCGGCGTGTTTTATCCGGGCGAGATCGAGCATATCCGCGAGCAAGAACGCCGCCGCTCGGGAATCGACGTCGAGGACGCGACCTGGAATAAGTTGCGCTCGCTCGCGGCGCGTTATGACATCGCCGCTTCGCTCGGATTGACCTAACCGATGCCGATTTTCGTTGAGCCAGCCCTCCATAATCCCTCCCCCTTGACGGGGGAGGGTGCGAGCAGCCATTGGCTGCGAGCGGGTGGGGGTGAGGCCCCCAATTGCGCGACGATCACCCCCACCCGAAATGCCTCGCTGACGCTTCGGCATTGCTTCCCTCCCCCATCAAGGGGGAGGGAGATTCGGTTGCGCCGGAGGTAGACATGGATCGCCAGATGGTCATGGTCGGCTTCCTCCAGGCGCAGAACTGCACCAACATTCCGGCGTCGTGGCGTCATCCGGAATCGCGCACCGATTTCACCACGCCCGAATACTACCAGGAGATCGCGCGCGTTCTCGAAGCCGGCAAATTCCATTTGGCTTTTTTCGACGACCGGCTGGCGATGCCCGACCGCTACGGCAACGACCATGCGCACACGGTCGAATACGGCATTCGCTGCGTGAAGATGGACCCGGTGCCGGTGATGATGGCGATGGCCGCGGTGACGACCCGGCTCGGTCTCGGCGCCACCGGCTCGACGACCTATTACGAGCCGTTCCATATCGCGCGCACCTTCGCGACCATCGACCACATGACCCATGGCCGCGCGGCCTGGAACGTCGTGACCTCGGTCAATGACGGCGAGGCGCTCAATATGGGCCGCGCCGAGCATATCGAGCACGATCTGCGCTACGACCGCGCCGACGAATTCATGGAAATCGTGCTCGGCCATTGGGATTCCTGGGACGACGACGCCCTGATCGTCGACAAGAAAAGCGGCCGCTTCGCCGATCCCAAGAAGGTGCGGCGGTTGGATTACAACGGACAATATTACCACTCGCGCGGCCCCTTCACCGTGCCGCGCTCGGAGCAAGGCCATCCCGTCATTATCCAAGCCGGGCAAAGCGGCCGCGGCAAGCGTTTCGCCGGGCGCTGGGCCGAAGTGGTGTTTTCGTCGGGCGGCATCGCGCCGCGCGCCAAGGAAATCTACGCCAGCCTCCGCGAGGAAGCCGAGAACTGCGGGCGCGATCCCAATCTCGTCTCGATCTGCAACGCCATCACCATCGTCGCCGGCGAAAGCAAGACCGACGCCGAGGATAAGATGGCCGAGATCGAAAAGCTGCCGCTCGAAATCGATCAATTGTCGCTGCTGGCCGAGGGCGTCAATTTCGATTTCGCCAATCGCGATCTCGAAGCGCCGCTGACGGACGCCGAACTCGCCAGCTTCTCCGGCATGCTGACCATACGCGACAGCGTGATCCGCGCCAGCGGCAAGAAAAACCCGTCGACGCGCGATTTCATCAACATCAACCATCGCGGCAAGGTCACCGATGCCGTTGTCGGCGGCCCGAAGGAGGTTTCCGACGCGCTCGAGGAAATGTTCGTCGGCCGCGCCTGCGACGGGTTCGTGGTCGCGGCCACCCATATCCCCGGCGCCTACGCCGATTTCGTCCGCTACGTGATTCCTGAATTGCAGCGGCGCGGGCTCTATCACCGCGACTATGCCGGCGCTACCTTGCGCGAAAATCTCGGCTTGCCGGTCCCGGCCATCGGCGCGTGGAAATAGGGCCGCCTCGGAATTGACTTCGGCGGCCCAGTTCGCGAAGATCGGGCCGCGTGACGGGGGGCTTGCCCGCTTTAATCGGCAAATGCGGCGCCTTGAGCCCAGTTCGCTACGCCCGCCAACGGGCAGAGGGCGGCCGACAATCAAATTCACGGAGGAAATTTCAATGAATATCAGGCTTCTTGCTGCGACCGCATGTTGCGGCCTGTTTCTCGCCTCGGCGGTTCACGCCGAAGTCAAGGTGCAGACGATCGACTACAAGGATGGCGATTTCGCGCTTCGGGGCTACCTGGCCTATGACGATTCGAGCCAGGCCAAGCGGCCCGGCGTCTTGGTCTTCGCCCAGTTCATGGGCATTGGGGATCTGGAGACGAGGGCGATAAAGAAGTTGGCCGCGATGGGCTATGTCGCCTTCACCGCCGATGTCTATGGTCCCAACGTCAAACTTCCGGATTGGCCGGCCGGCTTCAAGGTGATGGCCACATACATCACCAACCGCCCCCTGATGCGCTCGCGTGGCGCCGCCGGGCTCTCGGTTTTGCTCGCCAACCCGTTGGTCGATAGCACCAAGATCGGGGTCATCGGCTATTGTTTCGGCGGCGCCAGCGCGCTGGAACTGGCCCGGAGCGGCGCCGATGTGCTGGGGACGGTCGCCTTCCACGGCACCCTCAATACGCCGACGCCGGACGATGCCAAGAACATCAAGGGCCGCGTGCTCGCGCTTCAAGGCGGCGACGACCCGGTGGTGCCGCAGAAGGAAGTGGATGGCTTCGAGGCGGAAATGCGCGCCGCGCATATCGATTGGCAGCTTGTGCAGTATGGCAACGCTGTCCATGCCTATACCATGCCCGAACTCGGCACCGACAATTCGAAGGGCGCCGCCTATAACGAGAAGGCGGACAAACGCTCCTGGGTGGCGATGACGGATTTCTTCCAAGAGACCTTCAACCGGTAGTTCGCGCAAACACGAGAGAGCGGCGGCGGCATCGTTGTGCCGCCGCCGTTTCGCCTGGGATCACGGGAGGAATTGCATGACACGAATATCGATGCTCGGCGCGCCGATCCTGGCGGCCGGCTTGGCCGTCGTGGCGGCCGGTTTGACGGTCTCGCATCCGGCCATGGCGCAGCAGGAATTCCATGTCGGCGTGGTCGCGTCGGTGACCGGACCATTCGCCTCGCCCACCAAGGATACCTTCGACGGTTTCTATGCCTGGGAGAAGACCCGCGGCCTGCCGGGCAAGAAGATCGTGCTCGAGATTCTCGACGACGAGACCAACCCCGTGAACTCGGCCAACGCGTTCCGTAAGCTTGCCGGCGAGCCGCAAATCCAGCTGATCATTCAGAACACCAACAGTTCCTCGGCGCTCGCGAGCAAATCCTTCGCCTCGGAATACAAGGTTCCGATCATCACCGGCGGCGGCCTCGACGCGCTGGGCATTCCGCCCAATCCTTGGATGTTCAAGGTCGCGCCCAGTTCGAGCGATTCCTTGCGCGCGCTCGCCGTCTATATCCAGAAGAAGGGCTATAAGCGCGTCGCCCATATCTATGGCACCGACGCCTATGGCCAGAATGAGCACGCGATCATCGACGGTTTCGCCGCCCAATACGGCTACACGATGGTGGCGGAGGAAAGCTTCGCCATCGACGACACGAATTTCACCGCGCAATGGGCGAAGATCAAGGCCGCCAACCCCGATATCGTTTATTCGAGCGCGTCGGGCCGCGGCGCGATCTTGTCTTTCAAGACGTATAAGCAGCTCGGCGTCACCGCGCCGCTCGCGGCGAGCGCGGCCGGCGTCGGCGCCGCGTTCTTTCAGGCCATTGGCGGCGCGAAGGAGGCGGACGGGATGTTGTCGCCGACGCAGCGCGGCACCTTCGCGGTCACCACCGGACCCTCGGCGCAATATTACGCGGCGCTCGAGAAGGAACTCGGCCATACCCCGGTCTATTTCCAGGTCTTCGGCTACGATATCGGCCTGATCTTGGAAGCCGCCGTCGCCAATTCCGACGGCACGCGCCAGGGCCTCCGCGATGCGCTGGAAAAGCTGAAGGACTTGCCCTGCATCAACGGCCCGGTGACCTACACGCCCGAGAATCACACCGGCAACGATTACCGCGCCGTGGCGATGGGCATACTGAAGGACGGCGTCATGGTCCCGGTCGAGTGACGGTCGCTTGGACCTGACGCTTTTTCTTCAGTTACTGTTGCCGGGGCTGACGACCGGCTGCGTCTACGCCCTGGTCGCGGTCGGGTTCGTGATCTGCGCCAATGTCTCGGGCGTGGTGAATCTGGCCCAAGGCGAGTTCGTCATGATCGGCGGCATGGCCGCGTCTTGGCTGGTGACGGCGGGATTGCCGTTGCCGGCCGCAATTCTGATCGCGATGCTGGTGGGTGCCGCGCTTGGCGCGACACAGGAGAAATTGACCCTGGCGCCGGTGCGGCACGCGCCGCCCTTCATCCAGGTCACGACGACGGTCGGCGTCGCCATCGTGATCCGCGGCTTCGCGCTGGTGCTGTTCGGCACCGATCCGTTGACCCTGCCGAACTTTACCGGCGACGGCGTGTTTTTCGTCCTCGGCGCGGTGCTGCCGATCCAGGCGTTATGGGTTTGGGGCACCACGGCCGCGCTCTTGGCCGCGACCTTCGGCGTGTTGCGCTACACCGATATCGGCCGCGCGGTGCGCGCCTGCTCGATCAATTTGCAGGCGGCGCGGCTGATGGGCGTCGATGCCGAGCGGCTCAGGGTGATCGTGTTCGCGGTGAGCGGCGCCGTGGGCGCGCTCGCCGGCGCGGTGGTGACGCCGATCGTGCTGTCGAGCTGGGATGCCGGCGTGAGCTACGGCCTCAAGGGCTTCGCGGGCGCCATTATCGGCGGTTTTCGCTCGCCGCTTTTGGCGGTGGCGGGCGGCATCGGCATCGGCCTCGTCGAGGCGTTCGGCGCCGGTTACATCTCGTCGGGCTGGAAGGATTTCATCGTCTATGGCGTGCTGCTCGGCTATCTCCTGATCCGCGGCGGCGTGTTTCGGGTCGGCCGCGCGGCGTTCGCGGCGGCGCTCACCAATCCCATGCGCTAGAGCATGATTTTATCGGGAAGGATCGTGCTCTAGACCATGCCGAGCATCGTGCGCAACAAAACGGCGCTGGCGGCCGCGCTCGGGCTGGTCGCGGTCCTGGCCTATCCGTTCCTGTTTTCCGGCGACTACCTTCTCGGCGTCGGCATTACCGCCGGCGCGCTGGCGACCAGTACCGTCGGCGTCGTGTTGCTGCTGGGCCTCGCGCATCAGCTCGCGATCGGACAGGCCGCCTTCAGCATGATTGGCGGCTACACCACCGGCATTCTTTGCGTCAACTACGGTTGGGACCCGTTTCTCGCCATGATCGCGGGCGCCGTGCTCACCATGATTATTGCCTATGCCATCGCGGTGCCGCTCTTGAAGCTGCGCGGCTTCGTCTTGGTGATGGCGACGCTCGCGCTGCATCTCATGCTGATCGTGGTCGCGTTTGAATTGCCGATCACCGGCGGCGCCATCGGCACCACCGCCGTGCCCAAATTCGCGATCTTCGGAATCCATTTCGCCGGCGAGATGAGTTATTTCTACGTGGTATGGGCGATCGCGGCCGTCGCCATCGCCATCGGTCTCAATATCGACCATTCCGCGATCGGACGGGCGCTGCGCGCCATCGCCGCGAGCGAGGCCGCCGCCGCGTCGGTTGGCGTCGACGCCGACCGCTACAAGGCGCAGATGTTCGTGATCGGCGCCGGCATGGCGAGCGTCTCCGGCAGCCTGATCGTGCATTATCTGCGCGCCATCGACCCGACCGTGTTCGGCTTCGCCTTCAGCCTCAATCTGGTGACGGGGACCATCGTCGGCGGATTGCTGTCGGTGTGGGGCGGCGCGCTCGGCGCCGTCATCATCATCGGCTTTCGCGAGGTGTTGCGCGAATTGTCGCTGCCCTTGTGGGAGGCGATGATCATGGGCGGCCTCACCGTGGTCGTCCTGATCGCGTTTCCGCGCGGCTTCGCCGGCTTTATCGGCGCTTTGTTCGACCGCGTTGTCGGCGGGCGGGGCGCCGGGCGCGTCACCATCGTCGCTCCCGGCGCGGTTGCCCTGGCGCCGTTCGCCGGCGCCGACGCCGCCAATTCCGTCGTGCTGGAGGT
>JAATGI010000425.1 GCA_015654725.1 Rhodospirillales bacterium | reverse complement strand
TTGACGCCGCCTCGGCCCGCGACCGCGTCACCAACCTTTTCGGCCAGCATGTCTCGCCGCAAGTCGTCGACCGGCTGCTGGCCATCGGCGCGGCCGAGTCGAGCGAGATGCGCCGTGTTTGCGTCATGTTCGTCGACATCCGCGGCTTCACCGCCGCGGCAGCGCTGCGCACGCCGGCCGAGGTGGTGGCGCGGCTCGACGCCGTATTCGCGATCCTGGTCGAGATCGTCGATCGCCACCACGGCATCGTGAACAAATTCCTGGGCGACGGCTTTCTCGCCATGTTCGGCGCGCCGCTCGACGACCCCGCCGCGGCCGCGAACGCGGTCGCCGCAGGGCGCGACATGCTGCGTGCCGTGGGCGACAGCAATGCCGGCAATCCCTGGCCGATCCGCATCGGCATCGGCGTCCATATCGGCGAGGCGGTGACCGGAACCGTCGGCTCGCCGCGCCGCAAGGAATATACGGTCATCGGCGATACCGTGAATCTCGCCTCGCGCCTCGAAAGCCTCAACAAGGAGGTCGGTTCGCAATTCCTGGTCTCCGATGCCGTCATGGCGGCGGCGGGCGACGCCCTCGGCGACGGCCTGCCGCTTGGTCCCACCGCCGTGCGCGGCTATGCCGAACCGGTCACGGTCTGGCGCCTCGCCTAAGCCGAGGCTTGCAATTACCGTATTTTACGTTATAGGGATGATCGAATAGACAATATTTTTCAAGGTGATGACGGCAGTGAAAACTAAATTTTACCAAACGAACCCAATTTGCGGTCGGCGTTGGATCAAGTAATGGGGGCGCGCTCTTGAAGCCAGCGTTAACGATTTGGCTGCTGATTGGCTGCAAAAGCAGCGGAAACAGCCGGCGGCGGCAATCCAGATATCGTGGGTTGCGCCGGCGCCGCTGGGCCGGACGGTCGAGGCGGATGACACCGCGCCGCCAACTGTATTAAGTTTCGCGGCAATGATGTTCGACCTTCCGGGAGCGAAGCCGTGACCACCACAGCCGAAAGCGAATTACTGACCCGTGTCGGGCCTGACACGCCAATGGGCGAGATGTTCCGCGAATATTGGATGCCGGCGATGTTGTCGTCCGAATTGAAGAAGGACGGCGATCCGGTGCGGCTCAAATTGCTGGGCGAGCAGTTGATCGCGTTTCGCGATTCCTCGGGCCGGATCGGCGTCATGGATCATCGCTGCCCGCATCGCTGCGCCTCGCTGTTCTATGCCCGCAACGAGGAAAACGGCATTCGCTGCATCTATCACGGCTGGAAATACGATGTCGACGGCAACTGCCTCGACCAGCCCAATTTGCCGGCGCATCAAGTCCATACCGACAAGATCAAGGCCAAGGCCTACAAGGCGGCCGAGCGCAACGGCGTGATCTGGGTCTATATGGGCAAACGCGCCAAGGCGCCGCCCATGCCCATGTTCGAGGCGACGCTGATGCCCGAAAGCGAAGTGCGCATCGGCGTGGTGCAGCGCGAATGCAATTACCTCCAGGCGCTCGAAGGCGACATCGACACCTCGCATTTCGCCTTTCTTCATGCCGGCGCGCTCGATTGGAAGGAGCTGATGCCGGGCTCGACCTGGTATTATTCGATGAAGGACCGCGCGCCCGATTATAGCTGCGAGGTCACCGATTGGGGCACGATGTACGGCGCGCACCGGCCAGCCGAGACCGGCACCACCTATTGGCGCGTGGCGCATTTCCTGTTTCCGTTCTGGACGATTCCGCCCGACGGCGATTTCTCGACCCATGTCGTGGCGCGCGCCTGGGTGCCGCTCGACGACACCCATTGCATGTTCTTCATCTGGTCGTGGCTCGGCGCTACCCCGAAGGCGCGGCTCTTGAAGACCGGCGAACCGATCCCCGGCGTCAATTTCGGTCAGCAAGGGTTGCTGCCGAACACCACCGACTGGCTCGGCCGCTACCGGCTCGGGAGCAATTCGACCAACGACTACCAAATCGACCGGGCCGCCCAGCGCAGCGGCAAGAATTTCTCCGGCCTGCACAACATCACGCTCGAAGATCAATGCATGACCGAGAGCATGGGCGGCATCGTCGATCATTCCCTCGAGCATCTGGCGCCGAGCGACGCCATGATCGGCGTCACCCGCCGCCGCCTGTTGTTGGCGGTGCGCGATTATCGCGACAAGGGCGTGGTGCCGCCGGGCGTCGACAATCCCAACGCCTTTCTCGGCGCGCGCGGCGGCGATTTCGTGGCGCCGGCCGAGCTCGATTTCAACGGCGCCTATTGGCGCGAGATGCGGCTGAGCCAAAATCCGACCGGGCGGCTGATGGCGGCGGAGTAGCCTCGTCGACTTCCCGAAGATGTGAAGCGGGCGGCGCCACCGCCGCCGCTAAGAGGCGG
>JAATGI010000467.1 GCA_015654725.1 Rhodospirillales bacterium | reverse complement strand
GCGCGCGACGATGATGACGTCGGGCCGCGGGGCAGCGAAATCGCTGAGCGCGTTGAAGCCGTCGATCGCCGCGGCGACCTCGGCGGCGCAGGTCTCGCCCTGCACCCGCACCGGCCAGATCAGTACCTGACGCGGAAAGCGATCGGCGATGCGATGCAGAATATCGCGGATCACCGCGCCGGTCGGCGATGTGACGACGCCGATTGTCGTCGGCAGAAACGGGATGAGCTGCTTGCGCGCGGCGTCGAAGAGGCCTTCGGCGGCGAGCTTGCGGCGGCGCTCTTCGAGGAGCGCCATCAGCGCGCCGAGACCGGCGGGCTCGAGATTGTCGACGACAATCTGATAAGTCGATTTGCCCGGATAGGTCGTCACCTTCCCCGTGGCGATGACCTCAAGCCCTTCCTCGGGCCTCACCTTCAGCCGCGCCAGCGTGCCCTTCCAGATCACCGCGTCGATCCGCGCGGTCTCGTCTTTCAGGCAAAAATAGGCGTGCCCGGAGGAATGCGGGCCGCGAAAATTCGAGATTTCGCCGCGCAGACGGACGAAGCCGAAATTTTCTTCGATCGCGCGCTTCAACGCGCCGGCAAGTTCGCCGACTGTGAATTCAGGCGCGTTGGTGGCGGGTTTCGTCATTTCTGCAAAGATGGCGGCTCAAACCGCGAAATGGAAGGGCGGCCGCTTGACCCTCCCCAGTAACCTTGACGGGCGCTGTGCGCTGCGCCATGCCGCCGTGAAACGAGAGCCGCGGCACTATCCATGCGCCATCTGATCACGCCCTGCAGCGGCGTTGTACTTGCTTTTGTCGCCGGCTATGTCGACGCCGCCACCTTCCTGCAAGTCTCCGAGCTTTTCTCGGCCCAGATCACCGGCAACTTTGTCGTCTTCGCCATCGCGCTGGCGCACGGTGTCAAAAGCGTCGATTGGCTGAAGCTCATCGCGCTGCCGGTATTTTTCGTCGGCGTGCCGCTCGCGACTTTGATCTATGACCGGAGCCGGCACAAGATCCGCATCGTTTTCGCCTTCGAGGCTGCGCTGCTCACCGGCGCCGGCAGCTTCGCGCTGCTGCACCCGCACGCCGATGACGGCTGGCTTGCCATGATGCTCGTCTTGGCAATGGCGATTCAACATGCCGCGCATCAAGTCGAACCTTCCTTGGGCGCGACATCGGCGGTGATGACAACCAATGCCGCCAAGCTTTTTGTCGCCTTGTGGCGTAAGCTCACGCCGCCGCCGCCCGGCGTAACCTCGGTCAAGGCCGAAGGAATCGCCGCGCGCATGTTGTTTTTTGCGCTCGGCTGCGTGATTTCCGCCTTCGCGACGCATGATTTTGGGCTGGCTTCCGTCATATTGCCGGCGCTTCTGGTGGCTCTCATCGCGGCCTTTCGCGAACAATAGTTAGAAACCCACAGGAGTTTCATGCCGGCTTCGCCCGAACATTATAAGAGCATTCTGCTGTTTCTCGGCACGGCTGCCATTATCGCGCCGCTGTTCCGGCGGTTGAAGATCAGTCCGATCCTCGGCTTTCTCGCCGCCGGCTTCTGCCTCGGACCCTATGGTCTCGGCGCGCTGGTCGCCAAGGGCGTGGCGCCCGCCTGGGTGTCGCATATCACCCTCGACAATCTCGACGAGATCGGGCCGACGGCGGACTTCGGCGTCGTCTTCCTCTTGTTCATGATCGGCCTCGAATTGAGCTTCGCGCGGCTGCTGCATCTGCGCCGTCTCGTCTTTGGCTTCGGCGCGGCGCAGGTGTTCAGTTCGGCGCTGGTACTCGGCGGCATTGCGCTGGCGCAGCATCATACGCCAGCCTCGGCGGTCATCCTTGGGCTCGCGCTGGCGATGTCGTCGACGGCGATCGTCATTCCGGTGCTCGCCGACCGCAAGCGGCTCGCCAGTGCGGCGGGGCGGACGGTTTTCTCGGTGCTGCTGTTTCAGGATCTGATGGTCGCGCCGCTCTTGTTCCTGGTGACGATCCTCGGCGCGCATCATGACAAGTTCGACGCGATGCTGCTCTACACCGTGCTGCCCGCCTGCCTCGGCATTGGCGCTGTCGCGCTCGTCGGCCGCGTGGTCCTGCGGCCGCTGTTCCATCTTGTCGCCGTCTCCGGCGCGCCGGAATTTTTCGTGGCTGCTTGTCTCTTCGTCGTCGTCGGCACGGGGGTCATTTCGGCTGCGAGCGGGCTGTCGATGGGGCTCGGCGCGCTGATCGCGGGACTGCTGCTCGCCGAGACCGAATATCGCCGCCAGATCGAAGTCACGATCGAGCCGTTCCAGGGGTTGCTGCTCGGCCTGTTCTTTCTCTCGGTCGGGGCCAGTCTCGATCTGTCGCTGATTTTCTCGGCGCCGGCGCGAACCCTGGGGCTCGCGGCCGGCTTCATCCTGGCCAAAGCGGTCTCGACCTATCTCGCCGGGCGTCTGTTCCGGTTCAGCCCCAATGTGGCGCTGGAGGCAGCGCTGATGCTGGCGCCCGGCGGCGAATTCGCGCTCATCGTTATC
>JAATGI010000309.1 GCA_015654725.1 Rhodospirillales bacterium | reverse complement strand
CTGAGGCGGATGCTTTTCGGCGTCACCTCGACCAGCTCGTCATCGTCGATATAGGCGATCGCCTGCTCCAGGCTCATCTGGATCGGCGGCGTCAGGCGCACCGCCTCGTCCTTCGCGGTGGTGCGGATGTTGGTGAGCTGCTTGCCCTTCAACGGGTTGACGTCGAGATCGTTGCCGCGGCTGTGCGCGCCGATAATCATGCCCTGATAGACGGCGGTGCCGGGGGTGATGAACATCGGCCCGCGCTCTTCGAGATTCCACAAGGCATAGGCGACCGCCGCGCCCTGGTCGGTCGAGACCAGCACGCCGTTGGCGCGGCCCTCGATCGGCCCCTTATGAGGCGCGTAGGCGTGAAACAGCCGGCTCATCACGGCGGTGCCGCGCGTGTCGGTGAGCAGCTCGCCCTGATAGCCGATGAGGCCGCGCGTCGGCGCGTGGAAGATCAGCCGCTGCTTGCCACCGCCCGAGGGCCGCATGTCGCGCAGCTCGGCCTTGCGTTGCGACAGCTTGTCCACCACCACGCCGGCATAGCCCTCGTCGAGATCGATCTGCACTTCCTCGACCGGCTCAAGGCGCTGGCCGGTGACGGGGTCGGTCTTGAACAACACGCGCGGCCGCGAGATCGCGAGCTCGAAGCCCTCGCGCCGCATGGTCTCGATCAGCACGCCCAGCTGCAATTCGCCGCGGCCCGCGACCTCGACCGAATCCTTGTCCTCGCTCTCGGTGATGCGGATCGCGACATTGCCCTCGGCCTCGCGCCGCAAGCGCTCGACGATGGGGCGCGACGTGACCTTGGTGCCCTCGCGGCCGACGAGCGGCGAATCGTTCACCGAGAAGGTCATGGCGAGCGTCGGCGGATCGACCGGAATGGCGTGAAGCGGCGCCGTCAATTCCATGGCGCCGATGGTGTCGGCGACCGTCGTCGTGGTCAGGCCGGCGATGGCGATGATGTCGCCGGCGGAGGCTTCCTCGATCGGGCGGCGGTCGAGACCGCGAAAGGCCAGGAGCTTGGTCAGCCGCGCCTCTTCGATCACCTTGCCGTCGTGCGACAGCGACTTGACCGGCATGTTCATGCGCGCCACGCCGCTCTCGATCCGCCCGGTCAGCACGCGGCCGAGATAGGGATCGTATTCGAGGATCGTGGCCAACATGGCGAAGGGCTTGTCGAGCTCCGATTTCGGCGGCTTGACGTGGCGCAGGATCAGTTCGAACAGCGGCGTCAGGTCGCGCCGCTCGTCCTTCATGTCCGCGGCCGCCCAGCCATGGCGGCCGGAGGCGTAAAGCGTCGGAAAGTCGAGTTGTTGGTCGGTCGCGTCGAGCGCCGCGAACAAATCGAAGATCAAGTCATGGACTTCGTGGACGCGCGCGTCGGGCCGATCCACCTTGTTGATGACGACAATGGGCTTGAGGCCGCGCTTCAGCGCCTTGGCCAGCACGAATTTGGTCTGCGGCATCGGCCCTTCGGCGGCATCGACCAGCACCAGCACGCCATCGACCATGGAGAGGATGCGCTCGACCTCGCCGCCGAAATCGGCATGGCCGGGCGTATCGACGATGTTGATGCGCGTGCCGTGCCACTCGACCGAGGTGCATTTGGCCAGGATGGTGATGCCGCGCTCGCGCTCGAGCTCGTTCGAATCGAGCGCGCAATCCACCAGTTGTTGATTGGCGCGAAAGGTGCCGCTCTGCCGCAACAGCGCATCGACCAGCGTGGTCTTGCCGTGATCGACATGAGCGATGATCGCGATATTGCGAAGGTCCATGGGGCGGGGAATGTCCGGATTTTGCGGCGACGCGGTATAGATAGGGATTTCTACCTGTTTTTACAGGCGGTTTACAGGCCACATCTCATGCCGCGGCGCATCAATCGGGTTCGTTCGGTAAATTTTGTTTTTTGCCGCCTTTCCCTTTTGCGCGGAGCAACCCTAACCCTTGGATGGAATCACCGGGCGTGGTCGCGACCGATGGTATCGATCTGCGCGTCCAGGGCGGACAGGACCATCGCCAGTTCGTCACCCCCGATCGTCGACCAGCGCATGGTGCGCAAGACGATGCGGCGACCGGATTGAAACGCCAATGCGCTGGAGATCAGGAGCAGCGCGCGAATGCGGGCGGCCGGATCGCCCTCGGGGACGCCGAGGATGCGCGCGATCAGCCGCGCCGTGGTCGAAACGCCAGGCCGCCACAGATTCTCATAAAGAATCTCGAAGGCCGGGCCGGGGTCGCGCAATTCCCGGGCGACGAATTGCGCCCAGCCCTCGGCTTCCCGAGACCCGACCAGAAATCCGGCGAGGGCGCCGATCACCGCCTTCAGATGGACCCGGGCCGTCTCCGCCGCGCGATCCTCGTTCAAAGCCTCGGCCGCTTTCGCGGCGGCCGCCGCCGTGCGGCGGCGGTAGCGGTCCACGATGGCTTCGGCGCAGGCGCGGTAAAGACCCTCCTTGCCGCCGAAATAATATTGCAGGGTCGGCAGGCTGACACCGGCCGCCTCCGAAATTCGCCGCGTCGTCGCGGCCTTGTAGGAGACATCGCCGAACGCCTTGAGCGCGACCTCGAGAATCCGCTGCCGGGTCTCTTCGCCCTTGCGATAGCCGGCGGTCGCGGTCGATCGCGCTTTAGCGGGTTTGAGCGGCGCCGGAGGCGTTTTCGCCATGGTTCGTCCCATCGATCGATTCGGTACTTGCCAAGAATACTATCATCTGATAGATATTCGTTCAATCCTATCGTTTGATAGGCATTGCGCCCAGAGGAGGGAGCCATGACCATCTCGATCGCGGAACTTGACGGCAAGATCGCGGCCCAGGCCGCTCTAATCCCCTCAATGTACGGTGGCATCGACTTTTCGGTGATGCCGGAGCGCTTCACCACGGCCCCCGACGCCCAAACCTTCCTCGCGCCGGAGTTTTCGGCGCGGCGGCCGGACCTGCTCGCCAATGAGGAGCTGGTGGCGCTGATCAAGGCCTATACCATGATCGGCGACATCGTCGCCGACGCCTATGCCGCGCTGGCGCCGACCCTCGGCTTCCGGCAGTTGATCGCGATGCTGACGGAGGCGTGCGACCGCGGGGTGGAGAACGTCCCCGCCGCGCCGCCGGAACTGGTCCGCTTCATTCAGGCGATGGAACGGTTCCCGGCATGGCTCGACAAGAAGCTGATCGAGGAAGGCGCGCGGATCGAGCGCAACGTCTACGCCCACCGCGCGCCGTTCGTGCTTCGCGGGGCGCTCATCGGCACCTTCATGAACAAATATACCGGGCTGCCGATGGCCCTGACCGGCGCCTTGTCGAACGAGTCGTCGGCACGTCGGACCAAGGAGACCGCGACGTTTTTCACCACGTCCGTGGTGCCCGGCGCGCTCGACCGTTACGGCCCGGGCTTCAAGGCGGCGGCGATGGTGCGTCTGATGCATTCGACGGTGCGGTTCAACATCCTGCGGCACGGCGACCGCTGGGACGCGAAGATCTACGGCATCCCGATTCCCCAAGTCGACCAGATGCCGGCGGGCCTGATCACGGTCTTTCTGCTGGCGCAAAAAGCGCTGCGCGAAGGCCGCGCGAATTTCACCCCGGCCGAGCGCGCGCGCGCCGAGTTGGCGCGCTACCGCTGTTTCCTTCTGGGCCTGCCGGAGGAGCTGCTGGCGGATACGCCTCAGGGCGTCGTCGATATTTTTTTGACGCGCTTCGCCACGCTCCGCGATGGCTTCGACGATACCTGCCGCGCGCTCGTCGCCGCGACCATGAACGCCGATCTGACGCCGGACCACTCCCTGCGCAGCCGCATCCACGCCTGGCTCGAGCACGGCTTCGCCAAACTATATTTCGTCACGACCGTCGCGCGCGGCGACAAACAGAAGGCGGCCGATGTCGGCGTTCGGCTCGGCCTGTCGGATTATCTCGGCGCCGTGGCGGCGGGCGTTCTGACTACCGCGCAGATGACCGCGTATTCGATCGCCGCCCGCATTCCGATGCTCCGCGACGCCGCCGACCGCGCGCTGGTCCGCAAGCTGGTTAAGCAGCTCGCGAGCTACGGCCATGCCGAATTCACCACCAACGCGGATAAATATCGCCCGGCGCATGCTTAGGGATCGATCGTCGCGGCGGCGCGTCGAAAGCGATGGGAGTCGAGACATGATCAATCTAGCGAAAGTCGCCGTCGCGGCACCGCTCATTGCCGCATCCCCGGTGCCGGCCCCCGCGAACAATGCTGGCGCGCTGACGGGCGCCCGTTCTTCCGCGGGCGGCGGATATGTCCGGCGGGCCGATGACGACGCCGATTACGCGCGGCTGGGGATCGACCGCACATCGATTGTCCCCCGGGAGGACGGGCAACGGGAAAGCACCGAGAGCGGCCATTATGAATGGTGGTATTTCGACGCGCATCTCGATGACGGCGCGACCATCGTCGTCGTTTTCTACACCAAGCCGGCCAGCGATCCTGGTTCCAAGCTCGCGCCGCTGGTGACGATCAACCTGACGCTCCCCGATGGGCGGATCGTCAACAAGGTCTACCGGGCGAAGCCCGATGCGTTCTCCGCGTCGAAGACAGGCTGCGATGTCAGGATCGGCGCCAACCGCTTCGTCGGCGACCTGCATCGCTACCGCATCACCGCCGTCATCGAGGATGTGTCGGTCGATATCGATCTCGTCGGCGAGGTGCCGCCGTGGCGGCCCCAGTCCGGGCACACCTATTTCGCCAGGGCGAAGGGCGCGCCGGAACGCTTGTTCGCCTGGCTGCCTTCGGTACCGCAGGGCCGCGTGACGATCGACTACACGGTCGGCGGCGTCGCCTTGAAGGGGACCGGCATCGGCTACCACGACCATAATTGGGGCGACGCGCCGATGCCGTCGCTCATGCACGATTGGTACTGGGCGCGCGCGAAAGTCGGCCCCTACTCGGTCGTCACGTCGTTCATCACGGCCGGCGCGCGATTCGGCTACGCGACGCAGACCGTGTTTCTGCTGGCGAAGGACGGCGCCGTGGTCGCGGACGACGACGGCAAGGTGGCGTTCGCGGCCGACCGCGTGTCGATCGATCGAAACACCGGCAAGCCCGTCGCCGACATCACCCGCTACACTTACACGGATGGCGACCGGCGCTATGTCGTGACCTACGAGCGCGAGCGCACGATCCTGCGGCAGGTGTTCGCCGACAAGCTGCCGTTCGCCAAGCGCGTGCTCGCCAAGCTTGCCGGCATCGACTCCGCCTATCTGCGTTTCACCGGCACGGCGAGCGTGGAGAAATTCGATCGCGGGACGCTGGTCGAGCGCTTCTCCGATCCGGCGATCTGGGAGCTGATGTATTTCGGCCATGCCCGGCCGCCCGAAACCTGAGGATCGCCATGGACAGCAAGCAGCAGAATATCGGCGCCGTCAAAGCCCTCGGCCGGCTGATCGAGCCCCTGGGTCTAACGCTCGAGGATGTCGGCGGCGGCGTGAACATCGTCGGGTTCGATCCGCTGTTCCCGAGTTCCGTTCGGCTGGGCGAGGCGTTCTCGATCGCGGCGATGGCCGCCGCGGTGGGCGCGGCCGCGATCTGGCGGGAAAGAACCGGCGACGGCCAAAATCTCAGCATCGACATCCGCCAGGCCGCGCACGGCATCAGCCCGGAACTCACCTTCCATCCGACGATCAACGGGCATCCCTACCCGAATTGGATGGGAAACTCGCACCCCTTCACGATCTTTCCCTATGAGACCAAGGACGGGCGCTGGGTCTATCCCTCGGGCGTCTATCCGCATCAACACGATGCCTGGAGCAATTTCTTCAATTGCGGCATCAGCCACGCGAACATCGCGGCCGCGATCGCCAAGTGGAATGCCGAGGAGCTGGAAGAGGCCGCGAACGCGCAAGGCCACACGACGTGCATCGCGCGATCGCCCGAGGAATGGCTGGCCCATCCGCAGGGACTCTATCTATCGCAGGAGCCGGTGATCGCGGTCCGGAAGATCGGCGACAGCAAACCGGAACCATTCCGGCCCGCGGACAGACCGCTCGGGAACATCAAGGTATTGAGCCTCACCCACGCCGTTGCCGGGCCGGTGGTCGGCCGCACCCTCGCCGAACAAGGAGCCGATGTTCTATCCGTCAATCACTACAACGATTTCGAGCACGACTGGGTCTATGACGACGCCAATGCCGGGCACCGATCGACCTTTCTCGACCTCAAGAATTCGCGCGACAACGGGATTTGCCGGGACTTGGCCAAGAGCGCGGACATCGTGGTCGAGAACTTCCGCGGTCGAAAGCTGGGCCGGTTCGGATTCTCGCCGGAAGAGCTCGCCCGTGTCCGCCCCGGAATCATCGTCGTCAGCGTTCGCTGCTATGGCTGGGGCGGTCCGTGGTTCGACCGGGGCGGCTTCGACATGCTGGGGACCGCCGCGTCGGGTCTGGCCATGCTCGAAGGCGCGAACGGCGTCCCCTCGATGCCGCCGACCGGTTTGATCAACGATTACGTCACCGGCTACATGGGGGCCGCGGGCGCCACGGCGGCGCTTTTGAAGCGGGCCAAGGAGGGCGGCAGCTATCATGTGACCGTGAGCCTGGCGCGGTGCGCGATGTGGTATCAAAGCCTGGGGCTGGTGCCCGAGGGCGAGCGCGCCTTCGCGGACAATCACTATCGGCGGATCTGGAGCCTGTCCGACGCGGACCAGCCGAGGATCGAGCAGAGCCTCAAGTCGCGGCTGTTCGAGCCGGCGGCGCTGATCCGCGATACGCCCCTGGGCAAGGTCAGGCGCCTCGCGCCGGCCGTCGCCTATTCGACGACACCAGCCGGTTGGAACGATCCGATCCTGGTGCCGCGCGGTTCTTCCGCGCCCGAATGGCGTCCGACCGGGTGAGGCCGGCACCAAACGCGCCCTAAATCAGCCCCTCTTTCCGCGCCAATTCCTTGAGCGAGGTTTCGGGGCGGGCGCCGTAATGGGAAATCGCCTCGGCGGCGCAGAGGCTGCCGAGCCGGCCGCTCGTGGCGAGGTCGCGGCCATGCGTCAGGCCATAGAGAAAGCCCGCGGCATAAAGATCGCCGGCGCCGGTCGAATCGACGAGTTGCTTCGGCTTGAACGCGGCGACGCGGTGCTCGCGGTCACGGGTCACCACCACCGAGCCTTGTTCGCTGCGCGTCAGCACCGCGATCTCGGCCTGCCCGCGCACCTTCGCGACCGCCGTCTCGAAGTCATTGACCTCGAACAGCGAGCAGATTTCGACCTCGTTGGCGAACAGGATATCGACATGGTTCGCGACCAGCTCGCGGAACTCGTCGCGGTATCGATCGACGCAAAACGGGTCGGACAGCGAGAGGCTGACCTTGCGGCCGGCGTCGTGCGCGATCTTGGCGGCCTTGCGGAATGCTTCCTTGGCGCGCGGCGGATCGAACAGATAGCCTTCGAGATAGGTCACTTGCGCGCTCGCGATCAGGACGGGATCGATATCCTCCGGCCCCAATTCGACGCAGGCGCCGAGATAGGTGTTCATGGTCCGCTGCGCGTCGGGCGTCACCAGAATGAGGCAGCGCGCGGTGGCGGGGCCGCCGGTCAGGGCGGGGGTGTCGAATTTGACGCCGATCGCGTGCAGGTCATGGGTGAAGACATGGCCGAGTTCGTCGTCG
>JAATGI010000092.1 GCA_015654725.1 Rhodospirillales bacterium | reverse complement strand
TCGCGCAGGTGCATTTCGCGCGCACCACCGAGGGCGAGGCGGTCGCGGTCAAAATCCTCCGCCCGGGCATCGCCGCGGCGATGGCGCGCGACATCGACCTGTTCGATTGGCTGGCGCGGCTCGCGGAACGCTGGCAGCCGAGCTATCGCCGCTTGAAGCCGGTGGCGGTGGTCGAGACACTGGCGCAGACCGTGCGCATCGAAATGGATCTGCGCATGGAGGCGGCGGCGGCCGAGGAGCTGCGCGAGAATTTCGCCGATGACGACATGTTCCGTGTCCCGCGCGTCGATTGGCGCCGCACCAGCCGCCATGTCTTGACGCTCGAACGCGTCGGCGGCATTCGCGTCGACGACCGCGCCGCGCTCCTGGCGGCGGGCTTCGATCTTCGGGACCTGCTCGCGCGCGCCGCCGCGACCTTTTTCTATCAAGCGTTCCGCGACGGCTTTTTCCATGCCGACATGCATCCCGGCAATCTGTTCATCGCCGAGGACGGCGCCATCGTGGTGGTGGATTTCGGCATCATGGGCCGGCTCGACCGCAAGACGCGGTACTTTCTCGCCGACATGCTGGTGGCGTTCCTCGATCGCGATTACCGCCGCGTCGCCGCGGTGCATTTCGAGGCCGGCTACATACCACGCGACCAGTCGCTCGACGCCTTCGCCCAGGCCGTGCGCGCCATCGGCGAGCCGATTTTTGGCCTGCCGATGGCCGAGATTTCGCTGGGCCGTCTGCTGGCGCAATTGTTCCAGGTCACCGAGCAATTCGCGATGGAGACTCAGCCGCAATTGCTGCTTCTGCAAAAGACCATGGTGCTGGCCGAGGGGGTCGGGCGCCGGCTCGATCCGACCGTCAATATGTGGCTCTTGGCGCGGCCCTTGATCGAGGAATGGATGCGCGAAAACCGCGGGCCGGAAGCGCGGCTTCGCGATACGCTTCTGGAAACGAAGGCATTGGTCGCGCGCTTGCCCGCGGCGCTGGACAGTATCGAGGACATGGCCACGCTGGTGTCGGAGGAGGGCGGCGTGCCGCTGCATCCCGAGACCTTGGAGGCGTTGGCGAAGCGTGGCGCGCTCGAACTGCTGGGCCTGCCGCTGTGGATTATCGCGGCGGCACTCGCCGCGATCGCGATTGCCTTGTGGTAATTGGGCACGTGAACATGAAGCTCCCTCCCAACCCTCCCCCGCCAGCGGGGGAGGGACGAGTCGCGAAGCGGCTCGGGGTGGGGGCGTCATTTCTGGCGGTGTCATTTCTGCTCGCGGCTTGCGCCGCGCCGCCGCCAACGCCGCCCGGCCCGGTGCCGGCCTTCGCGGCAAAGCCCTTCGCGCCCTTCAATCGCGCCGATACAGTTGCGATCGCGCTCAGGGAATGGCGCTTGTTCGGCGCCAAGACCGATGACGAGCCGCCGGAGGCGCGCAATCCGTCGCCGGCGCCCCAGGACAAGCCGGAGCGCCAGCCCGGCCTGTGGCAACGCGTCGGCGAATATTGGTGGATCGGCCTTGCGGTGGCGCCTGGCGCGCCGGTGCCGCACGAGGAATTCTGGACCGGCAAGCATGACGCGGCGGGCCAGGTGTTTCCGGCCGAGGAGGATGGGCGTTATGCCTGGTCGGCGGCGTTCATTTCCTATGTCATGCGCATCGCGGGCGCCGGCAGCCGTTTTCCTTACTCGGCGAATCACGCGACATACGTTAACGCGGCCGCCTCGGGCACGTCGCCGATCTTGCAGGCGCAGCCGCCCGAGCGCTACGCGCCGCGCGCTGGCGACTTGATCTGCTTCGGCCGCTACAAGGCCCAGGCGCTCAAATTCGCCGACCTGCCGACGAGCTATATCTGGCCGGGTCATTGCTCGATCGTGGTCGATGTCCAACCCGGCATGCTCGGCGTCGTCGGCGGCAATGTCGATGACGCCGTGACCATGAGCCATGTGCCGGTCACCGATGCGGGTATGCTGGCGACACAAGACGGCGCCACGGTCGATCAACGCTATCCCTGGTTCGTGGTGCTGCGCGTGCTCTACGACGCCGAAGCCGAGCCGGCAGGAAGCGAATAGCCTGCCGCTCTTTAGTCCCTCCCCCTCGATTGGGGAGGGTGAAATGGCGAGCGTTAGCGAGACATTTCGGGGGGGGGTGATGCCGGTGCAGCTATCACCCCCACCCGCTCGCATGCTTCGCCTGCTCGCGACCTCCCCCATCAAGGGGGAGGATTATTTGGGCAGGTTGCCGTCACCCCGCGCTTTCACGCCACCTTCACGACGAGCTTGCCGAAATTCTTGCCCTGAAGCAGGCCGAGAAAGGCCTCGGGCGCGCGCTCCAGGCCTTCCACGACATCTTCGCGATATTTGATTTTGCCCTCGTGATACCAGCCGGCCAACTCGCGATGCGCTTGCGGATATTTCGGCCACAGCTCGGTGACGATGAAACCGCGCACCGTCATGCGTTTCACCAGCACCGAGCGCAGATCGGGCCCGGGCTGCCCCGCCGGCTCATTATAGGCGGCGATCATGCCGCACACCGCGACCCGAGAAAAATTGTTCAGAAGCGGCCACAACGCTCGTTGCGTGGCGCCGCCGACATTCTCGAAATAGACATCGATGCCCTTGGGCGCGGCGGCGGCGAGGCGCTCGCGCAAATTGTCAGCTTTGTGATCGATACAGGCATCGAAGCCCAGCGTCTCGACGACGTATTTGCATTTCTCCGGCCCGCCGGCGATGCCGATGGCGTGGCAGCCCTTGAGCTTGGCGAGCTGTCCGACCACCGAGCCGACCGCGCCCGAGGCGGCCGACACCGCGACCGTCTCGCCCGGCCGCGGCTGGCCGATCTCCATGAGGCCGGCGTAAGCGGTCATCCCCGGCATGCCGAGCAGGCCCAGCGCCAGCGACAGCGGCTTGACCACGTTCGGATCGAGCTTCGCCACCCCGGCGCCGTTCGAGACCGCGTAATCCTGCCAGCCAACATAGCTCGACACGACATCGCCCTCGGCAAAGCCGCGATGACGCGAGGCGGCGACCACGCTCACCGTGCCGCCGACCATGGGCTTGCCGACTTCCGCCGGCGCGGCATAGGACGGGCCGTCATTCATGCGACCGCGCATATAAGGATCGAGCGAGAGAAAGAGCGTCTTTAGCAGCACCTCGCCGTCGCCCGGCGCGGGCGCGGCCGTCTCGACCAGCTCGAAATTGGCCGTGCTCGGCGCGCCGGTCGGCCGGCTCTTCAATAGGATTTGGCGATTGGTCGGCATGTCGCGCGCTCCTCTATGACGGAATGACCGTGGACTATAATGTCGGCGCGACGACCAGGACAGGGAGACATGCATGACCACGCCGACGGATTTCTCGGGCACCAACGCGCTGGTGATCGGTGCCACCACCGGCATCGGGCGGGCGACCGCGCTCGCCTTCGCCGAGGCCGGCGCCAATGTCGCCATCGCCGGTCTCGGCGAGGCGGAGGGGCGCGCGGTCGAGGCGGCGATCAAGCAACGCGGCCGCGACGCGATGTTCCTCGAAATCGATGTCCGGCACGAGGCAGCGGTCGAGAATCTGATGAAACAAGCCGTCGCGCGCTTGGGCCGGATTCACGTCGCCGTGAACAATGCCGGCTTCGAGGGCAAGTTCGGGCAAGTGGAAGACATGACCGAGGAACTGTTCGACCGCATCATCAACACCAACTTAAAGGGCGTCTGGCTCGGTCTGAAATATCAAATCCCGCATATGAAGGCCGCGGGCGGCGGCGCGATCGTCAACATGGCCTCGAATGCCGGGGTCCACGGCATCCGAAATATCGCGATCTACTCCGCGAGCAAGCACGGCGTCGTCGGTTTGACCAAAACCGTCGCGCTCGAAGTCGCCGATGCCAAAATTCGCGTCAACGCGGTCGCGCCGGGCGCGGTGGAGACGGGGTTCCTCCATCGCATGGTCGACGGCCATGTCCCCGTTTCCGCGATCGAGCAGAACACGCCAATGGGCCGCATCTCGCAGCCCGACGAGATCGCGCGCTCGGTCCTGTTCCTCGCCTCCGACGCCGCCTCCTACATCACCGGCCATGTGCTGGTGAGCGATGGCGGCGGCGCGGCCGGTTAGGCAACGACCCTATGGCAGAACCTCGACATATGGCGTGGTGCGGATGTCGCTCGCCGATTTATTGAGATTGAGGAGCTGCGTCAGAATCGAGAGCGTCTGAAGGGTGTGATCGTGCTTGCTATAGGCGTCGACGGGATAGTCCCCGCCGCGATAGCTCACGACGAAGCGCGGATTCACCGGATTCGGGTTGGTGACGTTAAACAGGACGCCCAAATCGTCGCATTTTGGATCGGTCTGAACGTATTTATCGTCATGGGCGCAATATCCCAAAGTCACCGGAATCGAGTGATGCGGGCTCGGTTTGATCTGCTCTTGGTAGAAGGTGAGGTCGCCCAGGAACGAGATCATCTCGCCGACCGAGCGCATATTGAGCGCCAGCCGCGGCTTCAGCGACAATACCAAGGACACATTGCTTCGCATCGTGCTGCTATAGCCGTTGACTGCCTTCATGGTGTCACTGGTCGCCGACACGGCGACGGTGCTCCAGGGCGCCATGCCGAGGCTCTTGCCGGCATCGTCGATATCGAACGAAAACTTGTCGAACTTGGTGCGCAAATCTTCGATCAGCTTGGCCTGGTCCGATTGAATCATGCCGAGGAGTTGCAGGCTCTTAGCCGCCTGGTCAACCGCGCCGCGAGGCGCCTACTTGCCTTTCAAGGCGGCGATGGCGGCATCGAGCGCTGGAGGTGGGGCTAATTGCTGGTTGAGCTGGTCAAGATCGGATCCGATTCCGTCAACGTCCGGCGCAAGCACGGCGAGCTGCGCCGGCGGGATGAGACCGGTGACGGGGGCCGGCGGTTTGAGCGCGGTAATCTGCGCCTGCGCCGCCGCAACCGATTGCCGCGCGGCGGCCAATTTGTCCTTGGCCGTCTGCAGCCCGGTCAGCATCGCCGCGACGCCGCTCGCGGTCGGCGACTTCTCCCGAGCGCTCAGCACCTTCGCCACTTCCGACCATGCGGCATCGATGTCTTGCTCGGCGGAAGCGGGCGTCCCCGGCGGTGCCTGCGGATTATCCATGAAGTCATGGTAGATTCGGCAGAAGCGGTGTTCGCTCGCCAGAATCTCGATCGCGGAGGTCTCGGTCTGGCGCTGCTCGGCGACGCCCTTGGTGATGGTCGACTGCGTGCAGGAATTGGAGCCGCCGGTGCCGCCGCCCGAGATCTCGACTTCCTGGCTTTCGCCGTAGCAAAAGGCGAAGTGCTGGTCGGTCGAGGCCTGATAGAGCGCAAATTTGCCGAGGTCGTCAGGGTCGGGCGCGAGCGTGAATTTGGTCGGGTCGATCGAGGTGACGCCCTTCATGAGTTCGGTCATGTCGCGCAGCGGCGAATCGCCTTTTCCCCCGGCGTTCGTCGTCGGGGTCAGCGAAATGTCGCTGAGCACGGCGCGGCGCTCGGTATAGGCGTTGGCGAAGAAATTCTCGTTAG
>JAATGI010000421.1 GCA_015654725.1 Rhodospirillales bacterium | reverse complement strand
CGCGTTGTGCCTCAGAACATCATCGAGGCCCACCCCTCGCTGATTCCAGAAAAGAAGTTCGCCGATAGGCGCCATGGAAACCTCCACCGTGGGCAGGCCCTTGCAAACATAAAATCGAATCTTGGGCTGTCCACGGAAATCGTTTCAGGTCGCAGGACAGCGACAGAGCGAGAACAAATTCCACGCTTTTTCCACGCATCGGATGCGCATGTTCGTGCGCCGTTCTGCACTGAGGTGCACAACACGCCGAAGTCGATTCCCCTAAGTCGATGCAAAATCAGCGGCTTGATGGTGGGCGCGACAGGGATTGAACCTGTGACCCCTCCCGTGTGAAGGGAGTGCTCTCCCGCTGAGCTACGCGCCCTCGCCGTGTGCCTGGGTTTACGCAGGCCGGCGCAATCGAGTCAAGCCGAGGCGCGGGGTAAGACCATCCTCAAGTTCATGGTCGGGCGGCCCATCCCTCGAAGCAGGAAAACACGCCATGGCACGGCAACAACGCATCGAGGTCATCCGCGAATTCCCCGTCCCGGTGGACCGGTTGTTCGCTTATCTCGCCGAGCACGAGAATTGGCGAAACTGTTCGCCCCGGCAAAGGTCGAGCGGCTGCGCGACGGAGATGCGGAGCGCAACGGCGTCGGATCGGCGTGCCGGCTGCGAGTCTGGCCGGCAAGTCCCTTCATCGAGACCGTCACCGCCTTTCGCAAGAACGAGCTGATCGAATATCGCATCACCGAGGGGAGCCCTGTGCGCAACCATATCGGGACGCTGCGCTTCACCAGCCTCGGGCGGGCCCGCTCACGGCTCGACTACGTGATCCTGTTTGAGGGCAAGGTGCCGCTGATTGGCCCTATCGTCGGCATCGTGCTGAAACGTTCAATCGAAAACGGGCTGACGAAGCTGACGCTTTAGCGGCCCGCTCGCGGCGGGCGCGTCACTGCGCGCAAATCACGGTGCGCTACGGGCCGGGAAGGATCTTGCCGTGCCGATATCCGCCACCGCGTCCCACAACGCATCGAAATGCGAGATGACCCGGTTCGGCTTATAGGGCGCAACGGGGTGGTCGGAATAACCGAAATCGACGGCCACGACCGGAACATTGGCGTTCTGCGCCGTCTCGATATCGGTCTTGGAATCGCCGACCATGACACTCGTATCCCGATGACCGCCGGCTTTCTCGATCGTCTGCAGCAACGCGCGTGCGTCGGGTTTGCTGACCGGAAACGTATCTTTGCCGCAAATGGCCGCAAACCGATCGGCGACGCCGAGCGCCTTCAGCAGCAGAACGGAAGATTTGCAGATCTTATTGGTGCAGACCGCGAAGCGCCAGCCGGCCGCCTCGAACCGGTCGAGCGCGGCGATGACGCCCGGAAAGAGCGTCGAGGCATCGGCGATATGGGCGTCGTAATGCGCGAGAAAATCGTCGAACATCCGGTCGATCTTCGGCTTCGGCAGCAAAACTCCGGCATGGGTCAAAGCCCGCTCGATCATCAGCCGGGCGCCGCCGCCGACCATGGCCCGGGCGGAGTCATAGCTGACCGGCGCGATGCCGATTTCGGCCAGCACTTGATTGAGCGTCGAAACAAGGTCTGGGGCGGTTTCGGCGAGTGTGCCGTCGAGATCGAAGACAAGCAGCGGATGAGTCATGTCGCAGGGCATAGGCGGCCGGCGCCGCGGGATCAAGCACTTGCGGCGGGGTGGGCGCCCGCGTCGCAGTTTTGGCGCCGGTCGCGTATAAAGATACGACACCGATTCGCCGTGCCGGGGCGCCCAATGTCGAGATTTCTTGCGCTTCTTTGCTGCATCGCTGGCGGCTTCTTGGGCTTGGGCATCGGCGGTGCCCGCGCGGCGAGTTACGATTTTCTCGCCGCACCGGAGCGTGACCTCAATCGCGTCTATCGGCTGGATCGCGCCAGCGGCGAGGTCGGCGCCTGCCAATATGGCCTCAAAGAGGGCGCCGCCGTCGGCATCACCCTCTGTTATGAGCCGGGCGAAGGCGCCGGGCCGCAGCCGCCCGGCGATTATGCCCTCGTCGCCTCAAGCCATGAGCGGGAGGGCGGCGTCTTTCGGGTCGACCAACGCACCGGCAAGATGTCGATCTGCTACGTCCTCAACGACAAAGTCGTCTGCACGCCGTTGGCCAAGTAATCTGGCAAAGTAATCTGGCGAAGTAAGATTCCGATACGTGACGGTCCGCCCGGTTGACGCCGGCCGGGCGAGAGCCTAGCTGGCCGGTATGAGCAAGGCGGACGAATTGAAGCGGCAGGCCGCTGCCAAGGCCCTCGAATTGGTCGAGCCGGGCATGCGGCTTGGCCTCGGCACTGGCAGCACCGCGGTGCAATTTGTCGAATTGCTCGGCGCCCGGGTCGCGCAGGGGCTTGACGTCATCGGTGTGGCGACCTCCGAGCGCACCCGCGTCCAGGCCCAATCGCTCGGCATTCCGCTCGCCGATCTCGACGACCTGCCGGAGCTCGATCTCACCATCGACGGCACCGACGAATTCGATCCCGATCTGCGGCTCATCAAAGGTGGCGGCGGCGCCTTGTTGCGCGAAAAGATCGTCGCCGCCGCCTCGCGCCGAATGGTCGTCATCACCGACGCCTCGAAGGCGGTGAAGAGGCTCGGCAAGTTTCCGCTGCCGGTCGAAATCAACCGCTTCGGCGCCGAGGCGACGCGGCATCTGATCGCGCGCGAAGCCGCCGCGGCCGGCTCGAACGGGCCGATCGCCCTGCGCAAGGACGCGGCCGGCCAGCCCTTCGTGACCGATGGGGGTCATTATATTTTCGATTGCGCCTTCGGAATCATTCCGGCGCCGGAGGATCTGGCGGCACGGCTTTCCGCCGTTCCGGGCGTCGTCGAGCATGGGCTGTTCATCGGCTACGCGCGCGCCGTGATTTCCGCCGGTGCTGAAGGCGTGACGATCTATGGGAGCCTCGCATAATGGCGGATTACGATGTTGACCTTTTCATCATCGGCGCGGGCTCCGGCGGCGTGCG
>JAATGI010000443.1 GCA_015654725.1 Rhodospirillales bacterium | reverse complement strand
CGGCAATGTAAGCGGTTGGGACGATCCGCGCATGCCGACCCTGGCGGGGCGGCGCCGGCGCGGTGTGCCGCCCGAGGCGATCCGCGATTTCGCGCGCCGCGTCGGCGTCGCGCGCGCGAACTCCACCGTCGATATCGCCATGTTCGATTTCGCGGTGCGCGAGCATCTCAACAAGACGGCGCCGCGCCGCCTGGCGGTGCTGCGACCGCTGAAACTCACGATAGAGAATTACGAGGGCGCGGGCGAGGAGCTGGTCGCCGCCAACCATCCCGACGACCCGGCGGCGGGCACGCGCAAAATCCCGTTCGGCCGCGAGCTCTATATCGAGCGCGAGGATTTCATGCTGGACCCGCCGAAGAAATTTTTTCGCCTCGCGCCGGGCCGCGAGGTGCGGTTGCGCTATGCCTATTTCGTCACCTGCCGCGAGGCGGTGAAGAACGCGGCGGGCGAGGTGGTGGAATTGCGTTGTACTTACGATCCGGCGACGCGCGGCGGCAACGCGCCCGACGGCCGCAAGGTCCAGGCCACGATTCATTGGGTATCGGCGGAGCATGCGCTGCCGGCGGATATCAGGCTCTATAACCAGCTCTTCACCAGGCCCGATCCGGGTGCCGGCGGCGATGTCTTCGCCGATCTCAATCCGAATTCGCTCGAAATCTTGCACGGGGCGCGGGTCGAGCCGGCGCTCGCGGATGCCGTGCCGGAACAGGCCGTGCAGTTCGAGCGCCAGGGCTATTTCTGTCGCGACCGCGACGCGGCGTCCGGCCGCCTCGTCTTCAACCGAACCGTGGGCCTGCGCGATAGTTACGCGAAGGCACAATGAGGTCGGCGACCCCTATGCCGCGTGGCGAATGCGTTTGACCGTAATTTGGTCCACGCGCTTCCGAATTTGAGCGAGGTCGTAATCAAGCTGAATGCCGAGCCAGATCTCGGCGCCACCGCCAAAGGCCCTGTCGAGCCGTACCGCCATCTCGGGCGAAATCCCGCTTTTGCCGTTGACGAGATTGTTGAGCGCCTGCCGGCTGATGCCCAGCGCCTTGGCGCCTTCGGTAACGGTGAGCCCGAACGGCTCGAGACAATCGTGTCGAACCGATAGGCCTGGATGCGGAGGATTCTTCATCGCCATATCAACCTCGCTTAATGGTAAACGACTAAATCGACATCGGTTACGCTGCCGGCCTCGAAACGGAAAATGATTCGCCAATTGGCGCTAATTGTGACGCTCCAAAATCCGATGAGGTTGCCTTTGAGCGAATGCAACCGAAAACCGGAATGTCCATATGTTCTGGTTTGGAGGCCCGATCCAGACGTTGCAGCACGCGGGCGATTTTTTCGACATGCTCGGTATTCAAACCGCGCCGGTCGTCGTCCTCGTATAGCCGCCTCAGGCCGCGATGGCGAAACCGCCGGATCATGGCGGGGATTTCTAGAGTGACAATTGTCACTTGTCAATCGTGGAGTTGGCTGCGATCGGGGTGGGTCTAAGAAAATGATGCTGAGTCCATCCGATGGTTGACAAGCCGGGCGAAGCGCCGCGATGTTTCGCCCATGGCGCATGTGCATTCCTATCGCGCGACGACGATCTGGACCGGCGCGGCCAACGGGCCGCTCGGCGGCTACAATTCCTATGCGCGCGACTGGAGCGCCGAGATCGCGGGCAAGCCGATCTTGCATGGTTCGGCGGACGCCGCCTTCAAGGGCGATGCCGCGCGGCATAATCCTGAAGACTTGCTGCTGGTGTCGCTCTCGACCTGCCACATGCTGAGCTATCTGGCGCTGTGCGCCCGCGTCGGCATCGCGGTGGTTGCCTATGAAGACGCCGCCGAAGGCACGATGGCGATCAAAGACAAGCGCATGCGCTTCACCGAAGTGGTGCTGCATCCGCGCGTGACGATCGCGGCCGGCGCCGATGCCGAACGCGCGATGGCCCTGCATGAACAGGCGCAGATCGAATGTTTCGTCGCCAATTCGGTGAATTTTCCGGTGCGGCACGAGGCGTCGATCATCTCCGCCGCGCGCGCGGCCTGAGGCGCCCGTGGCCCTGCAGCTTCACAACACGGCGACGCGCCGCAAGGAAATCTTCGAACCGATCGATGCGAAGGACGTCCGCATGTATGTCTGCGGGCCGACGGTTTATGACTTCGCCCATATCGGCAATGCGCGGCCGGTGATCGTGTTCGATGTCTTGTTCCGGCTGTTGCGGCATATTCATGGCGCGGCGCGGGTGCGTTACGTCCGCAACATCACCGACATCGACGACAAGATCAACGCGGCGGCCAAGGCCAACGGCGAGAGCATCCGCGAGCTCACCACGCGCACCGCCGAGGCGTTTCACGACGATGTCGCGGCGCTGGGCTGCCTCCGGCCCACGATCGAGCCGCGCGCGACCGACCACATCCCGCAAATCATCGCGATGATCGAGGCGCTGATGGCGTCGGAGCATGCCTATCGCGCCGAGGGCCATGTGCTGTTCGCGGTCGCGAGCGACCCCGATTACGGCGAATTCTCGGGCCGGTCGCGCGATGAGATGATCGCGGGCGCGCGGGTCGAGGTGGCGCCTTATAAGCGCGATCCCGCCGATTTCGTGCTGTGGAAACCGTCGCCGCCGGACTTGCCGGGCTGGGACAGCCCGTGGGGGCGCGGCCGGCCGGGCTGGCATATCGAATGCTCGGCCATGAGCGAGGCGCATCTCGGCGAGAGCTTCGATATTCACGGCGGCGGCCTCGATCTGATCTTTCCGCATCACGAGAACGAAATCGCGCAAAGCACCTGCGCCCATGACGGCCGCCCGTTCGCGCGCTATTGGGTTCATAACGGCTTCGTCACCGTCGATGGCGAGAAGATGGCGAAGTCGCTCGGCAATTTTCGCGCCATCCGCGAAGTGCTGGCCGAGGTGCCTGGCGAGGTCGCGCGCTACGCCATGTTGATGAGCCATTATCACGATCCGCTCGATTGGAACGAGGATCGGCTGGGGCAGGCGAAACACGCGCTCGATCGCTATTACCTCGCGTTGCGCGGCGTGTCGGATATTGGCGCGGCGCCGACCGGCCCGTCGCCTGAATTTCTGGCCGCGCTCGAAGACGATCTCAACACGCCGCTGGCGTTCGCCGCGTTGCACGATCTGCTGAGCGACCTGAACAAGGCCGACACGCCCGCCGACAAGGCGCGGCTCAAGGGCGAATTGCTGGCGAGTGGCGCCGTGCTCGGGATTCTTCAGCAAGCGCCGGAAGCCTGGCTCAAGGGCCAGGAGGAAGAAGCGGTCGAGATCGAGGCGCTGATCGCGCAGCGGCTCTCGGCGCGCGCCGCCAGGGATTTCGCCGAGGCCGACCGTATCCGCACCGAACTTGCGATTCGCGGCATCCTGTTGGAGGACAAGCCCGGCGGCAAAACGGAATGGCGCCGCGCGGTCTGACCGCGTCAGCTCGCGACGGCGATCACCTCGATCTCGATCAAGTAATCTTCATGGGCCAGACGCGCGATACCGACCAGCGTGCTGGCGGGCGGCGTGACGCCGGCGAAGAATCGGTCGCGCGCCTTGCGATAGATCGCGATCTGGCTCGCGTCCCGCATATAAATCGTCATCTTGGCGATGTCGCCGGGCTTGCAGCCGACCGCTGCCAGGGCCGTGCCGATATTGCGGAACACCTGGTCGGCCTGCGCTTCGAGATCGCCCTTGCCGACGATGTTCCCTTGCCGATCCGCGGGCACTTGCCCGGCGAAATAGACGATCCGGCCGGACCGGATTTCGGCGACTTGGGAATAGCCGGGCGGCGTTGCCAGCTCCGGCGGATTGAGGAAACGGATCGTGTCGGCGCTCATGGCGGGTCTCCGAGAATGGGGCGCCACGTTGACACAAGAAGGGGTGGCTCTCTAGTCTGCCGGCAAATGGAGAGGCTTTTCGCCAGTGTCCGAATTCGCCGCCCGGCCTTCGCGAAGGCCGGGAATGATTCCCGTTGGGAGCAATTCATCAACGCCTGATCGCCGCGGCCAAGACATTCCGAGCCGCGATCGGGCGGCACAGGAAGCAGAATGACCATGGCCCGCGAACGCCTCTATCTCTTCGACACCACCTTGCGCGACGGCGCCCAGACCCAGGGCGTCGATTTCAGCGTCCATGACAAGCGCCAGATCGCGCTCGCGCTGGACAAGCTCGGCATCGATTATATCGAGGGCGGCTGGCCGGGCGCCAACCCGACCGATAGCGCCTTTTTCGCCGATCCGCCCCGGCTTACGCGGGCCAAATTCATCGCCTTCGGCATGACCAAGCGGCCGGGCCGCAGCACCGCCAACGATCCCGGCCTCGCCGCGGTGCTGGGCGCCAAGACCGACGGCTATTGCCTGGTCGGCAAGAGCTGGGATTTTCACGTCACGCTCGTGCTCGGCATTTCGCTTGAGGAGAATCTCGCCCTCATCGCGGAATCGATCGCGGCGGCGGTGAAGCGCGGCGGCGAGGCCATGTTCGACGCCGAGCATTTTTTCGACGGCTACAAGGCCAATCCCGATTACGCGCTGGCCTGCGCCAAGACCGCGCTCGACGCCGGCGCGCGCTGGATCGTGCTGTGCGACACCAATGGCGGCGCGCTGCCGCACGAGGTCGAGCGCATTGTCGGCGACGTGGCGAAGCAGGTGCCGGGCGCGCGGCTCGGCATTCATGCTCATAACGACACCGAGAACGCGGTCGCGAATTCGCTCGCCGCCATCCGCGCCGGCGCGCGCCAGGTGCAGGGCACGCTCAATGGCCTGGGCGAGCGCTGCGGCAACGCCAATCTCGTCTCGCTGATTCCGACCTTGATGCTCAAAGACGATTATGCCGCGCGGTTCGAGACCGGCATCGCCCCGGAGTCGCTGCGCCAGCTGACCCATACCTCGCATCTGCTGGACGAGTTGCTCAATCGCGCGCCCGATCGCCACGCGGCCTATGTCGGCGATTCCGCGTTCGCGCATAAGGGCGGGCTTCATGTCTCGGCGGTGGAAAAAGACCCGCGCAGCTACGAGCATGTGGTGCCGGAAACGGTCGGCAACCGGCGCCACATTCTCGTCTCGGATCAGGCCGGGCGCTCCAACATCCTGTCGCGGCTGCGCGAGGCCGGGCTCGAACTCGACGCGCGCCATCCCAAGCTCGGCCCGCTCTTGGAAGAAGTGAAGGAGCGCGAATTCGCGGGCTACGCCTATGACGGCGCCGAGGCGAGTTTCGAGCTGCTGGCGCGGCGCATGCTCGATACCGTGCCGGATTATTTCAAGCTGCAAAGCTTTCGCGTGCTCGATGAGCGGCGTTGGAACACGCGCGGCGAACTGATCACGCTGTCGGAGGCGACGATCAAGATCGCGGTCGGCGGCGACAGCCTGATGACCGTGGCCGAGGGCAACGGCCCGGTGAACGCGCTCGACGCGGCGTTGCGCAAAGCGCTGATCCCGGCCTATCCCGAGCTCGAGGAGATCAAGCTCACCGACTACAAGGTGCGTATCCTGACGCCGCAGGACGGCACCAAGGCGGTGACGCGGGTGATGATCGAGACCAGCGACAAGCAGGAGAGCTGGTCCACCGTCGGCGTTTCCGCCAACGTCATCGACGCCTCCTACAACGCGCTCCACGACAGCATCACCTACAAGCTCTGGCGCTCCGGCCGCAGAGGCTGAGCGATGGCCGGCACCAATCGCAACCGCGAGGCGCCGAGCGGCGGCCCGGCGATCATCCTGGTCGAGCCGCAACTGGGCGAGAATATCGGCACGGCGGCGCGCGCCATGTTCAATTGCGGCCTGACCGATCTGCGCCTGGTCAAGCCGCGCGACGGTTGGCCCAGCGACAAGGCGGTCGCGGCGGCGAGCGGCGCCGACCGCGTCCTGGACAAGGCGCGGCTCTATGCCAGCGCCTAGGATGCCATCGCCGATCTGCGCCGCGTCTATGTCACCACCGCGCGCGACCGCTACATGGTGAAGCGCGTGCTGACGCCGCGCGCGGCGGCCAGGGAAATGCGTCGCTTCGCGGGGAAGGGCGAGGCGTGCGGCATCCTGTTCGGGCCCGAGCGCACCGGCCT